>JBFXEM010000118.1:0-6440 GCA_050180135.1 Solirubrobacterales bacterium
CCTCGGCCAGTTCATCGACCACGACATCACCTTCGACCCAGCCTCGTCGCTGCTGCGTGCCAACGACCCCGAAGCGCTGCACAACTTCCGCACCCCGCGCTTCGACCTCGACTCGCTTTACGGCGAGGGTCCCGATGACGAGCCGTTCATGTACGAGCAAGGGGAGACGGTCGGAAAGCTGCGGATCCGCAGATTCGGCGAGCCCGAGGAGCTCGACCTGCCCCGAAACGAGGAAGGGCGCGCCGTGATCGGCGACCCGCGCAACGACGAGAACGTGGTCGTGAGTCAGCTGCAGCTCCTGTTCCTCCGCGTCCACAACAAGCTGGTTGATCAGACCGGCGACTTCGAGGAGGCGCGCCGCATCCTCCGCTGGCACTACCAGTGGATCGTCATCAACGACTTCCTCCGCAGGCTGGTCGGCGATCAGGTCATTGACTCGAAGCTGCGCCCGGAGACGGTCGTCCTTGGCGGAGGCGAGGAACCTTCGCTGCGCAGCACCGATCTGCGCTTCTATCGATTCGCCGACCAGCCGTACATGCCAGTCGAGTTCTCGGTTGCCGCCTACCGCTTCGGTCACTCGATGGTCCGCCCGCGCTATGACGTCAACTCACAGATCACTGAGAGGCCGATTTTCGATCCAGCCGGCGCGCCCGGAGGCGGGCAAGACCTGCGGGGGTTCCAGCCGCTGCTGGAAGGTTGGTCGATCCACTGGCCGAGTTTCTTCAAGATTGGCGAGGAGCCGGTCCAGGTGAGCCGTCTGATCGACACCAAACTGGCACCGGGTCTCGCCAGTTTGCCCTTCGCCCCAGACCATCCCAACCTCGCACAACGCAACCTCGAACGCGGCAACACGCTCGGCCTCCCCTCCGGCCAGGCTGTCGCCAAGCGCATCGGCGCCGCCCCGCTGAGCGAGGAAGAGCTGGCGATCGAAGGCTTCGATGGGGTCGAGAGCGTGCGGCGCGACACGCCGCTCTGGTTCTACGTCCTGCGGGAGGCTGCCTTGCGTGGGGAAGGAAAGCGCCTCGGCCCCTGCGGCTCGCAGATCGTCGCCGAGACGCTGATCGGTCTGCTCGACGCCGACCCCTTCTCTTTCCTCAACCTCGAGCCTCGCTGGGAGCCAACCCCCGATGGGCCGATCCCCAAGCAGGGCGAGCGGTTCGAAGTGGCGGATATGGTCCGCTTCGTGGCGTAGCTACCGAGGCCCGGACCACCACGACTGCATTCCTGCTGAGCCAGAGGCATCCCTGGTCCAGCACGACTGAAACGCGGCGCAATGTCTCGGCGGCCAGCTTGCTGGCGTCCCATCCCGGGTGCTTCTGGGTGACCGATACCGTTCTCTCCCGCTTCGAGGATGGAGGCCGATCGCCCCACACCGACGACCTGCATCGGGCTGAGCGGGTTCGGTAGCGGTCACGATTCGGTCAGTGCAGGCCAAGTCTTCGTGACGATGCCGGCTCCGCCAGGGCATTTCGGAATCCAACCGCCACGGCCACCGGATAGGCCACCGCATCCGCGTCGTACTTCATAGGTCGCCATCGATCGGGGCTCGGCCGCCGCCTCCGGGTCTCGAGCGTCGCCTGCCCGCCCGTCCCGGGCGTGGCGGGCAGACGACGCATCCGATTGGGAGGGAAGGGGGCGAATTTTCGTCGCGGTCGACCTGTGCATTTCATGAATGGCAATCGCACCGCTAGGTGGGACGAAACGGCCCCGCGTTCCGTCTCACCTTCATGGATCAAGCGAGCCACGCAGACGACGGTGCGTGATGGCTACCGTGGATCACACGCGCGGCCGCGAGGGCCTCGGTTTCCACGACGCCCTTTGGACCGCGCACGACGTGGCGGCCATGCTCGGCGTCTCCCACGAGTACATCTGGCAGCTCTCCCGCGAAGGGCGCATCCCCACCGTCTCATTGGGCCGCAGCCGTCGCTACAGGCCCGAGTCCGTTCTTTCCTGGCTGGAGGAGATCGAGTCACCTGGCGGGCGCGCGTAGGGGAGAGGCGATGAGTGAGTCTGGCGACAACCGCCGCTCCTACGGCTCGGGGTCGCTTTTCGTCTACCGGGGCTCCTGGTACGGGAAATGGCGCATCGGCGACCGCCAGGTCAAGCGCAAGGTAGGCGCGAAGCGCAAGCCCGGGACCCGCGACGGGCTGACCAAGGCCCAAGCCGAGGAGGAGCTGCGCCGGCTGATGCGCGAGGTCATGCCGACGCCGCAGGAGCGTCTGACGCTGCGCGAGGTGGGCGATGCCTACATCGCGCACCTTCGCGACTTCCTCGAACGCAAGCCCTCCACGATTCAGGACTACGAAGGCATCCTGAACAAAGCCGAGCAGGGGCTGCCGAAGAAGACGACCGACCGCTACGAAGGCGCCGACATCGAAGGCTATGTCCGGGCGATGAAGAAGGCGGGGCGCTCATCGAAGACCGTCAGCAACCACCTGAACTTCCTTCATGGCCTTTTCGCCTTCGCCGTGAAGCGCGGCTGGGCACCGGGCAACGCGGTCGCCGAAGCCGAACGGCCGCGGCCCGAGGGCGCCGATCCCGACATTCGCTTCATCGATCTGCAGGAGCTCGAGGCGCTCCTGCGGGTCGTTCCCGACGACATTCTCGGTGCGGTCGAGCGACCGCTCTACCTGACCGCCGCGATGACCGGCCTGCGCCAGGGCGAGCTGATCGCGCTGCGCTGGAAGGACGTCGACTGGAAGGCGAGCTTGATCCGCGTTCGCCGCAACTACACCCGCGGGCGCTTCGGCACTCCGAAGACGAAGCGATCGAATCGTTCGGTGCCGATGCCCGAGCGCGTGGCCACTGCGCTCAAGGAGCACTTCAAGCACTCGCGGTACCCCGGCGCCGATGATCTCGTCTTCTGCCATCCCGAGACCGGCGGCCCACTTGACGCCTCCAAGATGAGAAAGCGCTTCAAGGATGCGATCGAGGCTGCCGGCGCTCGCTCGATTCGCTTCCACGATCTTCGCCACACCTTCGGCACGAGGATGGCTGCTGCGGGTGCGCCCCTGCGGACCATCCAGGAGTGGATGGGCCACCGCGACTACAAGACGACCGAAATCTACGCCGACTACGCACCCGATCCGGTCCAGGGCGCCCGCTGGGCGGAGGCGGCTTTCTCCGCCGAGGAGACCGAGGAAGTGGCCGATGCAACCGACGATGAGAACGACGCCAGGTAGGCCGGCGGGCCTGCGGGCTGGCGTAAGCTAGAGAGGAGCGGATATGGCAGATGCCAAAGAAATCGAGCTGGTCTTCGAGCCCCAGGAGGAGGGCGGCTACCACGTGTATGCGCCCGACCTTCCCGGCCTCCACACCCAGGGGGAGGACCTTGACGACGCGATGGCGAACGCCAGCGAGGCGGTCGCCCTCTACGTCGAGGGCCTACGCGAAGACGGCGAGCCGCTCGACAGTGGCGTGATCCGCCGCTCGATTCCCCTGCCGGCGTGAGTCCGCGCCAGCCGGTGGTCTCCGGCGAGCGCCTGATCAAGGCGCTTCGCAGGGATGGCTGGGAAGTCGTCCGTCAGCGCGGCAGCCACGTCCGCTTGAAGAAGCCGGGGCGCCGGCACGCCCTGGTCGTACCGCTTCACCGGGAACTCCGGCGCGGCACTCTCGCCGGCATCCTGCGCGACGCGGACCTCAGCATGGAGGAATTGTCTCGCCTGCTCTGATCAGTCTTTGGGTCTTCGGGGTCGGGTTCGGCTCCTCAGGAGCTGTCCCGTCTCGCTTTTAGGATCAGCAGGGTGGAAGCACACGCCCAACCAGTCTGGTCTCGCCTGGAAGACGCGAAGGAGAAGCTCGAGTACGCCGACGGCCAGCTGGCCGAGCTTGACGCCCTCACCTCGCAACTGGTCGGCCCGGCGCCGACGTCCCGGCAACGGCAAGACGTCTCCCGGGTATACCTCGCCTGGCTGGTCTTCGCCCGCCAGGTCAGCGTCTCGATCAACGGGGCATGGCGCGCAGCTGATTCGCCGGCGGAGTTCGGTTCCTGGTGGAGCGATCTCGCCAGAGATCCGACCCACGCCTTCTTTCGTGATGCCCGCAACGCTGGCCTTAAGGGTGCCTGCGAGATCATCGTCATGCAATCGATCCTCGACGAGCGAACTTCGCCGCTTGGGTATTGGACTTTCGCCGAGGGGGCGTTCCGCGGGGATCCGCTCGTTGCCAGATGCCAGCGCTACACCGATTGGCTGTATTACTCGGTGTGGTGTCCGGCGTCTGAGCGGCTCTTCGACTGGACGCTAGCCGAGCGGCAGAATTCGCCGGCCGAGTTCGCTTTCTGAGGGGGGGACCCCGCTTCCTCTTTTCCGCCCTCACTCGTGGTAGCGTTTCGAGAACCGACCCGTCGAACCGAAGGAAGCGTAGATGGCCAACACCGCCCAAACCCATGACCAGCCTGAGGGCCGCGCTGCCCGACTGTTCGAACTCGGACTCGAAGAGCGCACCGTCGAGGAGGCCGTGATTCGGGGTCTCTCCGCGCGACACACCTGCACCCCCTTCCACCCACCGAGTTTCCCCGGCACCACCCAGTGGGCAGAGACGCACGCCGCGATCCGCCAGATTCTTGCTCCGGCGGGTTGGACCCCATGCGACCGGCGCAACTACTCGCGCGTTCTCAGCCCCAACGAGCGGATCGCCGTCACGGTTGCCACCGGCGATGTCCATACGGGGAGCATCGGCATGCTCGAACCGGCGACCCGCTACCCGAAGGGCCCGGCCACTCGCGACGCGGTCGAAGACAACCAGCTTTCCCTGTTGCCGCTCGTCCCCGCCGAAGACCCCGACGCCGACGAGGAGACGATCGTTGCGCAGACCTGGATCCTCCTCCTTTCCACCAACGAGCAAGAGCTCACCTATGAGCTGTCGCTGCCGGCCGAGCAAGACGGCGAGGGGCGCGTAGTCGCCTGGAGCGAGCGGATCATCTTCTCGCCGATCGAGATCTCTGCGCTCCCCGGGCGCGACGACGAGGCCGCCGACGACGATGAGGACGACGGCGACATCGATGTGCCGATCGAGCGGATCTAGCGTTGGATGTTCACGCCATCTCGCCTCACCCTGGCCCGCGGCCGACGCGGCTTAACGAAGAAGCGCGTTGCCGAACTGATCGGCGTCTCGACTCGTAGCCTCACTGCCTACGAGGCGGGCGACATGACGCCCGCACCGGAAACGGTCGAGCGGCTCGGCAACGTGCTCAACTTCCCCGTCGCCTTCTTCGAGGGACCCGATCTGGAGGAGCTCTCGGCCGATGCCGTGAGCTTTCGCGCCCTTAGCAAGATGGCCGCGGCCGACCGCGATCGAGCCCTTGCCGCCGGCGCTTTGGCCCTCTCCTTCACCGATTGGATCGGCGAGAGGTTTCGGCTTCCCGAACCGCGGGTGCCGAAACTGGGGCTCGGCGTTGACCCCGAGACCGCCGCGCAGGCCGTGCGGGTCGAATGGGGCTTGGGGGAGAAGCCAGCGCCTAACCTCATCCATCTGCTCGAGATGCGGGGCGTCCGCGTCTTCTCGGTGACCCAAGAATGCCGCGAGCTCGACGCTTACTCGCTTTGGCGCGCCGATCAGCCCTTCGTCTTCCTCAGCACCGAGAAGTCAGGCGAGCGGAGTCGGTTCGACGCAGCCCACGAGCTCGGTCACCTTGTCCTGCACTGGCACCACGACCCCCCGCAGGGCCGTCGGGCAGAGCTCGAGGCGCACCGCTTCGCTGCCGCCTTCCTGATGCCTGGCGCCAGCGTTCTCGCCAAGGCGCCGCGACATCCCACGCTTGAGCAGCTCATTGAGCTGAAGAAGCGCTGGCGAATATCTGTAGCCGCGATGGCTCATCGCCTGCATTCGCTCAAGGCGCTCAGTGATTGGCAGTACCGCACGTTGGTGATCGAGATCGGCAAGCGGGACTATCTCAACGCCGAGCCTGAACCGATCGAACGTGAGACCTCCCAGGTCCTCAATAAGATCTTTGCCGCACTTCGCAAGGAAGGCATGGGCAAGGCCGCAATTGCCCGAGAGCTAGGCATACATCAGTCCGATCTGGACGCGATCGTCTTCGGCCTGACGATGCTGCCCGCGGACTCCGTCGCGCCCCTTCCCGCAAAGCCAAGGCTGAAGGAGTATCCAAAGCTGCAGCTGGTGGAGCCTTAGCGTCGTCGACCGGGGGTTTCGAATGTCGGCGCGGGCTTTCGATGAGAGCCCATGCCTGCCTATGATCGGCTCCCGGCGGGTACCAATCGGGTACCAATTTGAGCGGAACTAGGGCCAACTCGGACCAACTCGACCCGCTTGAACAAGCCAAAAACCAGCCCGGTCAACCCCGCCTAGAAACCTCATAACCCGAAAGTCGCAGGCTCGAATCCTGCCCGCGCTATGTCTCTTGCGACCACCAACGAGCCCTTCGACATGGTACTTGCGGGCATCAGGCCGAAGCCGGCCTCATCACGCTCGCGGAGCTG
>JBFXEM010000119.1:0-6437 GCA_050180135.1 Solirubrobacterales bacterium
TTGCGGAGAACTCAGCGGCGAGGCGCTCGGCGCCGGCGCGGACGTCGTGCGCCTCGTCGAGCACGTCGCGCCGCGCGGGGCCGAGATCGGCGTCAAGCAGCTCGCTGGCGGCGACCGCGTAGGTGGTGACCGGGCCGCTGTTGCGCGAGACGGCGACGGTGAAGTCCTCCCGCGAGACACCGGCATCGAGGTAGGCAAAGGTGGTGTCGAAGGTCTTGCCCTCGGTCGCATAGGTGGTCAGCGCATAGCCGTGCTGGATTGCGGGATCGCCGTTTTCGGTGCGGCGCTCGAGATAGCCGGGGGCGAGGATCACCTGACGCTCGTCGCCACCAATGCGCTGCAGTTTCAGGTGACGACCGTCGCGGTCGACGCCGATCACCTCCCAACGCTCGCGGTTGGAAACGAGGGGAGAGTTGACCCGGGTGATGATGTGCTCGCCGGCGGCGAATCGCTCGCCGCCGACTTCGATCTCCTCGGAGCCGAGCTGACCCCGGTCGTGGAGCAGGTCGCGGGCACGCGCGTTCAGGTCGGCGACGTCGCGGATCCGACGAGCGATCATCACCGCGTCCTCGCCGGCGCTGAAGGACTGATGCCAGTCGAGCGCGACGGCGTCGAGCGTGTCGGCGGTGGTGTCCGCGATCACCAGGCGCTCGTCGGTGCGCAGGAGGTCCAGCGCGTCAGAGCCGCGACCCTCGTGCGCCAGCTCGACGACGCGGCGGTCGAGCGGGTCGCGCTGGCGGCGGATTTCGGTGAGCACGACCGGCTCGATCTCGTTGGTGAATCGGCCGTAGAGACCGCCCGGGCCGACAGCGCCAATCTGTCGGGGATCGCCGATCGTGACGAGCTTCGCGTCGCAGGCATCGACCCAGGCGACCACCGCGGCCATCTGCTCGGTCGACGTCGTCGAAGCCTCATCCATGACGACGACGGCCCCGCGCGGAAGCGGGCGGGTGCCCGTTGCGGCGGCCTCCTCGCAACGGATCAGGAAGGCGGTGATCGAGGTCGCGTTGGTGATGCCGGCGTCGACCAGCTCGCCGGATGCGCTGCGGGCAGTGGCGATGCCCAAACCGGGGATTCCGCCCTCGGCCCAGACCTCGCGGGCCGCGCGCAGCGCGGTCGTCTTGCCGGTGCCGGGGAGGGCTGCGACGGCGATGATGCGCTCGCCGCCGGTGGTCAGCCGGTTGACCATCGCAACCTGCTCGTCGCTGAGGTAGCGATGCCGAGCGAGGACGGCGGCGAGGGTTGCGCCGTCGACGACGCCCACCCCCGCATCGAGACCCGACCGGGCTGACTGCATCACCCTCTGCTCCAGCTCCAAGAGGCGCGGCGTCGTGTAGTAGCTGGTTGAGAGATGACCTTCGCCGTGGTGAATCTCGACCACGCGAGGACTGGCGATCAGCGTGTCGACAGCGGCCTCGAGGACAAACCCCTCAGCGACGCCTTCACGCATCCGGTTGGCGACTGCGCAGAGCAGATCGCGGCGGTCGAAATGAGAGCGGGCGTGCTCCAGGTCGGCGAGGGCGTCGGCGAGGTCGGATGGGGCGATGGGGCGCGGGTCGCGGGCTTTAGACGCCGCGATCATTCGCTCGATCGAGTGCTCGGTCAGGTCGAACTCGGCCGCGCGAGCCCGCCATCCCTGGCGCTGGGCATCGGGGTTGACGTCGTAGTCCTTGGCGTCCCGGGTTCGGTAGGCGGCGACTTCGGCGGCGGCCGACGAGCTGGTGCCGTGCGCGGCCATCTCGGCGACGATCTCCACGCGGCGGCGGCTGAAATGGTCGATTTCGTCGCGGTCGAAGCCAACGAGGTCGGCGTAGCCGTTAACGACTGGCTGCCACTCAAGACCGAGCCGTTGCGTCAGCCGCCCGCGCAGCAGAGCCTGATAGACGAAACCGCCGGGCTTGGCCTCGCGCAGCAGCGGCGACTCGCGTTTGGGATTGGCGAGGCTGAGCCAGCGACCGTCGGACGCCGCGCGGGTCATGTTCGCGGTGACGATGTGGCTGTGAAGTGCGGGATCACCAGCACGCGAGGAGCCGTGCAGGAAGCCCATCGAGACGAAGCCCGTCCCGGGCTCGATCACGACGCCGCCCTTGCCCCGACGCACGAAGCAGGCATGGCGCTCGACGTAGGCGAGACCCTCTTTGACCGCGTAGTCGTGGGCCTCCTCGATGACCGCCCGCACCTCCGGGGAGCCGATCGCCCAGAGCAGGGAGACCGACTTCGGAGCGCTGAATCGAATGTCGTAGCCCAGGGTGGGCTCAAGGCGGCGGGCGTTGCCGGCCGCGTCGATCACCGTCCGGGGCTCGGGCCGGCGGACCAGGACGACGCCGCTGATCGGGTGCTTTCCGGCGAGGAGGGCGAAATAGCCCTCACGGTCGACCTCCCCGTCAAGGCCAAGCACGGCGGCCAGCTCGCCCATCCACTCGCCGGGCTTCTCTCCTGGCTTGGTGTAGTAGTCCTCGCCGCCTTCGGCGACGGCTTCGATCCAATACTTCGCGTTCCCGCGTCCGATCTTCGTTACGCCGACCACGCCTTTGTAGTCCGGCGGCGCGGCCTGTTGCATCGGGTGAACCGGAGGGTGCGTAGTGTGTCGGCTGTCGGGGTTGGAGCTTTGGGGAGGTTCTAGGACTGCCTGCTCGGTCCCGATCCATGCCCCTCTTCCTGCCCTTCGAGCTTGATGGATCGCTGCTCTGCTCTTGGCTCGAATGCCTGGCTGGTGATGCCTGTCTGAAGTCTGCTTCGGGGAGTAGGACTCAAGTTCTTCTCATAGAGTTGAACTCAAGTTCTTGCCTTGGTGGGCCGGCGCCAGCCGGCAACGGGAGCGCAGCAGGCGGCGGCCGGCGGCGCCGCAGAGGGCGCCGCCGGCCGAGCCCGCCGTCTAGGCGCCCTGGCTGAGGTTGTGGAAGTGGACCGCGGCGAGGCTGGGGCGGATCGTGCCCTCGTTGCGATGGAGCAGGCCGACTCCGGCGAGGGCTTCGACCGCGCGCTCGACCGGGTCGGTGTCGGTGAAGTCGACCTCCCGGCCCTGGGCGAGGTCGCGGATCAGCTCCTCCATCGTCAGCTGAATCGGATGCCGATCGAGGACGAGGCCGAGGACCGCTCGCTGGTCTTTCTCGTCGGCGGCCGCAGTGGTCCAGTCCGGGCTATTACCTTTGTCGTGCATGGGAGCTGATACCTCCTGTGAAGTCGTCTCGGGGATCAGGGCCGGCGCTCTAACGCCGGCCCCCCCGGGGCGCGCATTGTTTGTCTAGCCCCAAGGGCGGGGCGGCGAAGACTTCCCCCTGGGCTGCGGGACAGCTAGCGCGAGGAGTGGGAGTCGCCGCCGCACTCCGACCAGACCCCGCGATCAGCGCGGCGGGCGGCCGACTCGGCGCGATCGAATCGGGCGAGGCCATCGAAGCGCTGTCCCTCGAAGCGATAGACCTCGGCCCAGCCTCGCCGCAGCTGCGCGAGCTCGAGCTGGCGCCCGCCGATGAAGGCGTGGGCGAGGATACGGCCGTAGCGGTCGCGGGCGTCGGCGACGGAGTCCGGGCGCAGCATGACGGCGGCGCCCTCGGGGGCGAGAGCTTGGAGCGAGGTGCTGGCGCCGTCGGCGCCGCACTCGCTGGGCGGACCCTCCTCGGGCGTGTCGATGCCGACCAGGCGGACGTAGTCGAGCTCGTCTGAAGGCAGCCGGACCCGGAGGGTGTCACCGTCGACCCCGTAGGCGACCGTCGCCTTGATCGGCCGATCGAAGGAGGAGC
Organism: Solirubrobacterales bacterium; assembly: GCA_050180135.1. GTDB lineage: Bacteria > Actinomycetota > Thermoleophilia > Solirubrobacterales > 70-9 > VAYN01. Next base: position 3,741 of record JBFXEM010000119.1, read on the forward strand.
TGCCCTCGGAGGAGCCGGCGCCGCATCCGGCCAGGATCGCCAGGGCGGCGAGTGCGACGAAGAGGTGGAGGATCTTCATCGGCTGATTGTCGCGCCCGCAGGCGGCGGCGCTCACGCGCCGCCTCCCGCCTGGGGCCACTCGCGGAGCTTCACGTCCTCGGCCTTCAGGACCGTCACCGGGAACCGGACGCCTCTCACCTTCCGCATCGTCTGATGCTCGACCCCCGGGACGAAAACCAGGCATCCGATCCCCAGCTTGTTGTGAACCTTGACCGGCAGGTCCTCACTCGGCCGGATTCTCGGATCGCCGAGCACCCAGATTTCCTTGACGACCGGACTGCTCGCCGGCCCCGCCTCCGTCGCCACCTTGAACCGACAGACCGCTACGTGGTCCGTCGTCCTCCGCGTCAGCTTCGGCTCCGTCGTGATCCGTCCCTGGATCTCCGCTCGCGCCATCGTCTTCCGCTCGCTCATCGCAACCGCTCCTTGTCTCGCCCATGCGGACGTTTGTGCTTACTTGCCCCCTGGCAAGCCCGGGATAGGCCCGCTGCGCACCGAGCGGAGCGAGGGGAAGGGAGCGCAGCGACCTTGCGCCGTGGGCCGCCCGGGCTACCCTCGATCAGCAAGTGAGCACAACCCCTCTCCTTCGCCCGTTGGCTGTCCCCGACCTCGGCAGCCGCCCGCCCCAGGGCACAAAAAAAGCCCGGCGCCATCGGCGCCGGGCTCGTAGTCTCAGGACGGCTCTCGCCTAGAACGGGATGTCCTTTTCACCCCCGTCCGCGCCTCCGGCGCCGACACCGGCCAGCTCGTCGGTCGGCTCGCTCGCCTCCGAGCCCTCCTGCGCTTTGGCCTCTTCTTCGGAGCCTTTGCTGCGCAGGTATTTCACCTTTTCGGCGATGATCTGCACCGCCTGCCGTTTGCCGCTTCCGTCCTTTGCCTCCCACTCGCGCCAGTCGAGCCGGCCGTCGACCAGAACTCCCCTGCCCTTCCGCAGGTACTTGACCGCGTTCTCCGCCGCTTTGCCGAAGCAGGTGACGTCGAAGTAGTTGGGCTTGTCCACCCACTCGTCGTTGACTTTCCGCCGGCTGTTCACGGCGACCCGCAACCTGCAGATGCTGGTGCTGTTCGGGACCATCTCCGGGTCCTTGGTCAGGTTCCCGCTGATCACGACTGCGTTGATGTCCTCCACTTGGGGCCTCCTTCAGAGGTGGTTCGTTTGACGAACCCAGGTCGGGCACGCGACCGAACGCGCGAACCGAGCCGAAGGCGAGGGAGACCCCGAAGGGGTCGAAGCGCGGGCGGCGTGTGCCACCCTGGGGTGAGGAAATCGGACTGCCTCTTGGTGGCCTATGAGGTGACTTCTACGCCGCGATCAACGCGCTGCTCTCCGAGTCCTCCTCGGCCTCGAGCACCACCGCTTCGAGCCGCCGCGCGACCCTGTCGATTAGCTCCCCGAACAGCTCGATCTCATGGCCGTCAGACCAGCTCGTCATGTACGGGACCGAGTAGCCCGCGCTGTCGAATCCCACCGCTGAGCAAACCGTGTAGGCCACGCACTCGACCGCAACCTCCTCCTCTGCACGGGTCAGCTTCGGATCGTCCTCGGCGCGCTCAAGGTGGATGAGGGCGTGTGCGTCCTCGTGGATCGCCGTCTTCACCTGCTGGTTCGCCGAGAAGTCGGGACCGACCGGCCGCACGGCGATCCGGGGGGCGCCTGGCTCAAAGAAGCCGTTGGCGGCACCGGGGATCTCGACGACCTCGAATGCCACGCCGAGCGATCCGGCCAACGCGATCAGCGGGTCGAGCAGGTGCGCGAGGCTGCCGCCCTGCAGCGGTGCGATCGGGGGGTCGAGCTCGACCGGGCCGCCGGGGAACTCGGGGATGGGCGCGACCTGGGCGCGGTCGAAGACGCGGACCATCCGGTAGAAGCCGCGGGGCTTGGTGTCGGGGTCCGCTCCTTCGTCACGCCAGCGCTTCAGCACCTTCTTCGAGGGGCTGCAATGCGCCCAGATCGAGATGCCGGCCTCGCCTCGCTGCACTTGGTAGCCGAGCTTCTTCCAGCGGTCATAGCCGGCCACGCGGGTCGCGGTCGGGCACTGGTAGGCGATCAGCAGCTGGTTGCGAAAGCTGTAGGAGTGGAAGCGATGTCGGACCTCCAGCCACCGACGCCATCCCTTAATTGAGCGCAGTTCCTCGATGGCGGCAGCCATCAGCTCTCTCTCGTCGGCTCGCTTTTGTGCCCGCTCCTCGTCGGTCAGCTTGCGCTTCGTGCGCTTGGACATGAATGCCTCCTTGGTTGTGCGGCCCGGGGCTGCCCGTTCGGTCGACGCGTTGCGATTGCCGCTCGACCGACACCCCCGGGCCCGTCTTTCATTGATCTGCGGGATCGCCCGGCTGGCTCTGGCTGTTCGGCGGGTCGTCGAGGCGCAGGTCAGCGGCGCCGCGAACCAGGGCGGCGCCGGCGGCGATCAGCGCGTTAGTGCCCACGGAGACGCGCGAGTCGACCGGGCCGGGGACCGCCGCGACGCGCCGGCCGAGCGCGGCGGCTCGGGCAGCGGTCGCCAGCGAGCCCGAGTGCTCGCCCGCCTCGACGACGACGGTGGTGTGGCTCAGAGCGGCGACGATCCGGTTGCGGGCGATGAAGCTCCAGCGCCACGGGCAAGTGCCGGGCGGAAGCTCGGAGAGCACCAGGCCGGT
>JBFXEM010000120.1:0-6421 GCA_050180135.1 Solirubrobacterales bacterium
GGTGACCACCGCGACCTTCCCGTTCAGATGCACTGGCTCCTCCTCTGTAGTGACGGTTCCGTGCGCAAGTCAGGGGCGCTCAGCCGAGACCCAGCGAGCGGCCGATCAGGTCTTTCATGATCTCGTTGGTCCCCGCGTAGATCTTGGTCACGCGGGCGTCGGCCCAGGCCCGGCCGACGCGGTACTCCTCCATGTAGCCGTAGCCGCCGTGCAGCTGCAGGCAAGCGTCGATCACCCTGTTCTGGACCTCGGCGGTCCACCACTTCGCCTTCGCGGCGTCGACCGCGGAGAGCTCGCCGACGACGTGGGCCTCGACGCAGCGGTCGACGTAGGCCTGGGCGACGTCGAGTTCGGTGTCGAGCTCGGCCAGCGTGAAACGGCTGCTCTGGAAGCTGCCGATCGCCTGCCCGAAGGCGCGCCGCTCCTTCACGTACTCGAGGGTCTCGGCCAGCACGCTGGCGGCGTTGGCGACGTTGCAGACGGCGACGCTGAGCCGCTCCTGCGGCAGCCGTTCCATCATGTAGGCGAAGCCGCGGTTCTCCTCTCCCAGCAGCGCCTCCGCCGGCAGTCGCACGTCTTCGAAGAAGAGCTCGGCGGTGTCGGCTTCGTGCTGGCCGATCTTCTCCAGCCGACGCCCGCGGGTGAAGCCCTCGGCGTCGCCGTCGAGGAGGAAGATGCTGACGTCCTTGCGACCCTCGCCCGTGCGGGCCGCCAGCACCACGAGGTCGGCGCCGGTGCCGTTGGTGATGAAGGTCTTGGCGCCGTTGAGGATCCACGCCTGCCCGTCGCGGACGGCGCGGGTCTGCAGCGCCGCCAGGTCGGATCCCGCCTGCGGCTCGGTCATCCCGATCGCGCTCACCTGGCGGCCGGCGCAGAAGTCGGGGACGTAGCGCTCGCGCTGGGCCTCGGTGGTCAGCTCCAACAGGTACGGGGCGACGATGTCGACGCCCAGCATGACCGAGGAGTTGAGCGCGACCGACATCGCCGCCAGCTCCTCGCCCAGAACCTGGTTGAAGCGGAAGTCGTCGAGGCCGCTGCCGCCGAGCTCCGCCGGCATCGCCAGCCCGAGGAAGTCCTGGCGACCCGCCTCGAGCCAGAGCTCGCGGTCGATCCACTTCTCCGCGCGCCAGCGCTCCAGGTTCGGCGCCACCTCGCGCCGGCAGAACTCGGCCACCGACTCGCGGAACAGCCGGTGCTCGTCAGTGAAGTGCGTGCGGCGCAATTGCTTTCCCCCGGTTGGACACGTCGAGCCACCCTAGCCCCGGCCCGCGCACCCCAAGCGAGGGGATTTCGCGGCGATTGTCGATAATCAAAGGCGTGCCCACCGTCCTCCTCGTCCGCCACGGACAAGCATCGTTCGGAGCCGAGGACTACGACGTCCTCTCGGCGCTCGGCGTGCGCCAGGCCGAGGTCCTGGCGGCGGCGCTGAAGCGGCGCGGGATCGTCCCGACCCGGCTGATCGCCGGCTCGATGCGGCGCCAGATCGAAACCGCCGCCGCCTTCGCCGAGCACGGCGAGACCGTGGTCGACCAGCGCTGGGACGAGTACGACGCCAACGCCGTGCTGGCCCACCACAGCGTCAGCGAGCTGCGCCTCGACGGCCCCCACCCCGGGCCGCAGGAGGGGATGAGCAGCCGCGAGTTCCAGGCGGTGCTGGACCCGGCCCTGCACGCCTGGATCGAGGCTGGCGAGGGCGACGGCGGTCCCCACACCTGGCCCAGCTTCGCGGCCGCCGGCGCCGCCGCCCTGGCGGAGCTGCGCGAGGGGCTGGTGCGCGGAGAGGTCGCGGCGGTGTTCACCTCCGGCGGCGTCATCGCCGCCGTCTGCGCGGCGCTGCTCGACTCCCCCGCCTCCGCCTTCCCGCCGCTCAACCGCGGCATGGTCAACACCGGCGTGACCAAGATCGCGATCGGCAGGTCCGGCACGTCGCTGATCTCGGTCAACGACCACTCGCACCTGGAAGAGGTCGACCGAGCCCTCGTCACCTACCGCTAGGCGGCGCTTGACGGGCGCCGACGGGCGCCAACCGCTCCGCCCACCGCCGGCCGTTCAGTCAGTTTCACCCCGATCGCGTGATGTGCGGGTCGCGCCGAGGCGGTTTGATCGTCGGGTGCCAACGATCGGGCGACGACCACTGCTGAGGGCGACGATGCTCGGCGCCGCGGTCGCCCGCTGCAGCAGCGAACGAACCGAGGCTCTGGTCAAGCTCAAGGGCCTGCGCGACGCCGGCGTGCTCACCGGGCAGCAGTTCGAGGCCGAGCGGCGCCGCCTGCTGACCGAGGCCTGAGCCGTGGACAACCTCGGTCCGGTCCAGATCCTCGTCATCGACTTCAACGGGGGTCGCCACGACGGCGTCGTCCTCGACGAACTCCGCCGCCTCTGCGAGCGCGACGAGGAAGTCCGCATGCTCGACCTCCTGGTCGTGCGGCGGCTCGCCGACGGCGGTGCCGAGCTGCTCGACCGGGGCGCCGCCCCGCCGCGCCAGCAGCAGGCCGGACAGCTCTCCGAAGCCCTGCTCGGGGTCGGGCTGGAGGCCGACCTCCCGGCCGCGGTCCCGGCCGAGCGGGTCTGGCACCTGGCCGACCGCATCCCGCCCGGGACCACGGCCGCGATCGCCCTGGTCGAGCACCGCTGGGCGATCCCGCTGCGCGAAGCTGTCGCTGCGACCGGCGGTCGCACGCTCGCCGACACCTGGGTGCACCCGCAGGATCTCGCCGCCGCCCAGCGCGGCGCCAGCCTGCACTGAACTGGTCGGAGATACCATTCCGTTCGCCTGACCGAGCGAGCCGCCAGCCCTTCGACCGCGATAGCGGGAGTAGACCTGCACGCCCTCCCCGGCGAGGCACTGGTTGACCGTGCCCGCTTGCGCGAACAGCTGGAAGCGGCCGACGCGAAGGTGGTCCTGCTGCAGGCGCCCGCCGGCTACGGCAAGTCGGTGCTGCTGGCCCAGTGGGCGGAGCACGACCCGCGCCCGTTCAGCTCGGTCACCCTCTCCGGCCTGCACGACGACCCGGCCCAGCTGCTGGCCTCGGTCTTCGAGGCTCTGGAGGCGGTCGAGCCGGTCGCCGAGGAGCTGATCTCCGCGCTCGGGTCGCCGGAACCGAACCTGGCCGTGGTCGGCGCCCGGCTCGAGCGCGAGCTGGCCGCGCGCGCGGTGCCGATGGTCCTGGTCCTCGACGAACTCGAGCACGTCAGCTCCGCCGCGAGCATGGAGATGGTCGCCGCGATCGCCCGCGGCCTGCCGGCCGGCTCGCAGCTGGCGCTGGCCTCGCGCGCCGACACCCTCCCCCACGCCGGCCGCCTGCGCGCCAACCGGCAGCTGATGGTGCTCGGGCAGGCCGACCTGACGATGACCAGCGGCGAGTGCCAGCAACTGCTGGCCCGGATCGGAGTGGAGCCCAGCGCGGAGGAGATGGAGGCGCTGGTCGCCCGGACCGAGGGCTGGGCGGCGGCGCTCTACCTGGCCGGGATCTCGCTCCGCGACGCACCCGAGGCAGAGACGCCAGCCGCGCCCTTCGCCGGCGACGAGCGGATCGTCGTCGACTACATGCGCGAGGAGCTGCTGACGCGGGCGCCGCGGGAGTGGATCGAGTTCCTGACCAGGACCTCGATCTGCGACCGCCTCAGCGGCGGCCTCTGCGACGCCGTGCTCGACGCCGAGGGCTCGGCCGCGACCCTGCGCGAGCTCTCGCGGCGCAACCTGCTGGTGATCCCGCTCGACCGCCGCGACGAGTGGTTCCGCCTGCACTCCCTGCTGGCCGGGATGCTGCGGACCGAGCTCGGCCGCGCCGAGCCGGAGCTGATCGGCGAGCTGCACGGGCGCGCCTCGCGCTGGTGGGAGGCCAACGGCGACAGCGCCCGGGCGATCCACCACGCGATCGAGGCCGGCGACCTCGACCGCGCCGGCCGGCTGCTCTGGCGCGCGGTGCCCGAATACAACGCCAGCGGCCGGGCCGGCACCCTGCGGCGCTGGATCGAGCGCTTCGACCCCGGCCAGATCGTCGCCAACCCGGCGCTCAGCCTCACCGTCGGGCACGGCCACCTGGTTCGCGGAGAGGGCGACCTTGCCGCGCACTGGAGCCGCGTCACCCACGAGCTGCTGGACGGGCGCGAGGCAAACGAGGAAACGGACGCGCTGCGAGCCGGGCTGGGTGTGCTCGACGCGACCATCTGCCGCGACGGCCTGCGGGGAATGGCGGCCGAGACCCGCGCCGCCTCGGCCCTTTTCCCGGCCGAGAGCGCCTGGCAGACGATGTGCAGGTGGTTGGAAGGCATCACCCAACACCTCGGCGGCGAGGCCGAGCCGGCACGCGAGAACCTGCGGGCCGGGGCGCGCTCGGCGGCGATCTGGGGCGCGCCGATCGTGCAGACGCTCTGCCTGGCCCAGCTGGCGCTGCTCTGCGCCGAAGAGGGCGACTGGCAGAGCGCCAGGGTGCTCGCCTCGCAGGGCCGGGCCCAGGTCGATCGCAGCGGCCTCGGCGACTTCTCGACGGTGGCGCTGGTCTTCGCCGCCTCCGCTTACCTCTGCAGCCGCGAAGCGCGCCACGACGAGGCCGCTGCCGACCTTCGCACCGGGGTCGCCCTGCTGCGCCAGCTCGACGCGCTCTCCCCCTGGTTCGAGGCCGAGGCCGCGGCCGCGCTCGCCGCCACCGCCCTCGACCTCGGCGACCTGCCGCTGGCCAAGGAGCTGCGCCTGCAGGCCGGGCGCCACGCGAAGGCCCTCGGCCGCTCGCCGGTGATCAGCGCCTGGCTGCGGCGAATCGACGCGGACGTCGAGCGGGTCTCGACCGTCGCCGCCGCCGACCTGACCCCGGCCGAGCTGCGGGTGTTGAGACTGCTGCCGACGCACCTCTCCTTCCCGCAGATCGCCGCCGAGCTGTTCGTCTCCCCGAACACCGTGAAGACGCAGGCCCGGGCCGCCTACCGCAAGCTCGGGGTGGGGTCGCGGGCCGAGGCGGTCGAGTCGGCCCGCGAGGCGGGTCTGCTCGGCCCCGCCGGCAGCGCGTCGGCGGCGCGCCCGGGCCCTAGAGAAGCGTGACGACGCCGCGCACGATCAACAGGGCCCCAATCACGGCCGCGACCTGCATCCCCACCCGGTAGCCGTTGGCTCCGAGCCAGTCGCGGAAGCGGACGACCCGCTCCTGGGTCGAGACCGGCGACAGCGCGTAGCCGAGCAGCGGCACCTCCAGCAGCGCCAGCTGGATCAGGCAGAAGCCGACCACGAGGCCGATCGCGGCGGCCGTTCCCGGGTCGAGGGAGGCGATGTGGCCGAGCCCGGCCAGGTAGGAGGCGCCGGGAAAGGAGAGGAAGATCCCGACCACGAAGGCGAGCCGGGCCGAGCCGCGCCCGAGCAGTCGCTGCGGCAGCGATTCCTTCTTCTCGCCGGACGCCACCTTCTGCTCCTTGCGCTGCGCCCGGCGCTCGCGCATCGCCGTGCCCCGCTCCCCTTTCAGGGCGATGGCGACGATCAGGATCAGCCCCCCAAGGACGAGGTCCGAAGCGGGGCTGAGCGTGTTCTGCGTCGTTTCCACCGCTCCCGAGTCGGAGAGCTCGAAGACGATCAGCAACCCCAGCCCGATGCTGGTCAGGTAGGCGCCGAGCAGGTAGCCGAGCATCAGCCGGCGCGGGTTGTCGAAGAAGATCATCAACGTCGTCACCGCCAGCAGGGTCGGGTTGAACATCGAGACGAGCGCGAGCAGCAGAACGTCGATCAGGTCGCTGCTCATCGCCCGCCTCGCTGTCCGCTAGCCGCGGGGTGCGCCGGCGTCGTCGATTTCCTCGCCGTAGACGACGAGGCCGTGGATGCAGATCAGGCAGATCGCGAAGATGCCGAGCGACCAGAACGGGTAGGCGCCGCCGACCGCGAGCAGGGCACCGATCGCGCCGAGGCTGGCGGCGATGATCCCGATCACGCGGCCGAAGGCGTGACCGGCGAAGAGCGAGAAGCCGGCGGCGATCTCGAGCACGCCGAGCAGCACCGTGATCCAACCCCAGGTGTGGAGGTTGGCGAGGACGAAGTGGTTTTCGCCGACCCAGAAGTGGGCATCGGAGACCGCGGCGATCCCGTAGATGATGTTGAGCGTCCCCGCGATCAGCAGCAGGATCGCGACGAAGATGGCTCGGCCCAGACCTCTCATTCCCATTACCTCCAAGTAGTCGGTGCTTACCCGCAGACCGTAAGCCGGCCACCCCGGGGGGCCATCACCCCGACCGGGTGAACCTCGGCCGGCCGTCGAGTGGGACGCGCTCTGAACCCCCCCGCCGACGGCGGGGGCTACTTGGCGACGTGGAGCTCGATCGCGTGGATCTGGCGCTGGCCGTAGGTGCCGGTCTGGACCGGGCCGGCGGCGCTGACCAGGGTGCCGGGCGTGGGCAGCGGGGGCGGGCGCAGGCTCTGTGGGATGTCGATCGCGGTCACCCC
>JBFXEM010000121.1:0-6420 GCA_050180135.1 Solirubrobacterales bacterium
CTGCCAACGGGAAACTGCAGCTGCAGTGGCAGGAGCGCGGCAACGGGCGCTTCGGGAACATCGGCGTCGAACTCAAGTTCGGCACCCGCGACATCGCCAACATCGGCGTCGTCGTGCCCGAGGAGCAGGGCCCCGAAGCCGAGCCCGAAGAAGCGAAAGAGAGCTGCGACGGAGTCGGCGCCCTCCGCTTCCACCGTGGCTTCGAGCTGCCGCCGATGGCGCCGCTGCCGTAGGGCGGCGGCTACTCAGCAGCGGCGGTAGACCTGCCAGGACTCGTTCTCGGCGACCAGCTCGAAGCCCGCGGGAGGCTCGAGGTCGATGTTGGTCGGGTCGCCCGGGTCGAGGATGAAGTTTTCGATCGTGAAGTCCGATGCCGGGACGACGAAGTAGCCGCGCGCGGGAACCCTTTCGTCGTCCTCGCTGTAGCTGACGACCTCGCTCGGGCGGACGTCGAGGCCGAAGGCGAGCCGGGGGACGGCGCGGTGGTTGGGCACGGCGACCTTGCCGCAGAGCGGCTCGAAGGCGCCTTCGTCGACGAGGTCTGAGAGGTCGCCCTCGATCCGCGCCTGGTTGGTGAGGTCGGTGTCGACGCGCGAGTCGAGGTCCCACTGGTTCGGGATCCAGACGACGAACATCAGCGCCACCAGGCCGGCGAAGAGCTGCCAGCGCCGGCGCCACGGGTGGCCGGGCTCCAGCAGGCGCCAGCCGAGCATCGAGAGCGCCGCGAAGATCGCCAGGATCGCCGCTGCCAGCATCGTGTAGCGGGGCAGGATCGCGAGGCCGCCGCAGGCGAGGATCGCGAAGGCGAGCAGGGCGAGGAAGGCGGCGGCGACGCCGAGCGCCGAGCGGCGGCGCAGGAAGGCGAGGCCGAGCACGACGCCGCCGAAGGCGCCGACCATGCCCGGCCACTGCAGGACCTCGCCGAGCCGCCGCGGCCCGTAGAGGACGAGGTCGACCGGCCCGGTCTGCCGTTCCAGGGTCTCGACCGTCTCTTTGGTGCCGGTCCACGAGTAGAGCGGGTCGCCGGCCGTGATCGCGTCGAAGACGACCCAGAGAATCGGGCCGGCGAGGGCGAGGGCGATCAGCCAGGGCGAGGGGATGACCAGCGCCCCCCTCGCCCGGACAAGTGCCGGTCTAATTAGACCGGCACTTTGAGTATCCGCCCGTTCGAGGGGGGCGCTGGTCATCCCCTCGGCATCGCCGCGCGAGCTCAGCTTGTCGGGGTCCAGCGCCAGGTAGAGGAGATAGGCGACGGAGAAGAGCCAGGCCTCGGGGCGGAGCAGGCCGGCGAGGGCGAGCAGGGCGAGGACCGGCCAGCCGGCGCGGGGGCGCTTGGCCTCGACCAGCAGCGCGCCCAGGCAGAGGGCGATGTAGGGGAGGTCGATGTAGGCGCGCAGGCCGTTGGAGAGGAAGGGGGCGCGGGTGAGCACGATCGCGGCGGCGAGGGCGCCGACCCAGCGGTCGAACCAGATCGCCCCGAGCCGGTAGACGAAGAACCCGATCAGCCCGAGCGAGGCGTAGGCGAGCACCATCGTCACCGTGATCGCGCCGTCGCCCAGCGGCGTCGTCACCAGGCCGAGCAGCTCGGTCAGCGGGTGCGGGGTCGGCGGCAGCGCCGAGCCGACGTCGGGGCTCATCCCGTGCGCCAGTTCGCGCCCCCAGACGAGCGCGTAGATCGTGTCGTAATTGGGGAAGCCGACCGGGAAGACCGCCAGCAGGACGGCGCTGACGCCGGCGACCCAGGCGGCCGGCACGAGCCAGCTGGAGACCCTCGATGGCACGCGCGCACGGTATCTGGGAACGAGACGGCCCGTGGATACACTGGCCCGAGACCCGATGTCAGCCGAGTCAACCTCCCTCTACCGCCGCCACCGCCCCGGATCTTTCGACGAGGTCGTCGGACAGCAGCACGTGGTCCGCACGCTGCGCAACGCGGTCGAGCAGGACAAGGTCAACCACGCCTACCTCTTCGTCGGCTCGCGCGGGACCGGCAAGACCTCGATGGCGAAGATCCTCGCCCGCTCGCTCAACTGCGAGCGCGGCGGCCCGACGGTGACGCCCTGCGGCGAATGCGAGTCCTGCGTGACGATCGCCGCCGGCACCTCGATCGACGTGATCGAGATGGACGCCGCCTCCAACCGCTCCGTCGACGACGTCCGCGATCTGCGTGAGCGGGTCGCCTATGCGCCGGCCGGCGGCCACTGGAAGGTCTACATCCTCGACGAGGCGCACATGCTGACCAAAGAGGCCTGGAACGCCTTCCTGAAGACGCTCGAGGAGCCGCCGCCGAAAACGGTCTTCGTGCTCGCCACCACCGAGTCGCACAAGGTGATGGCGACGATCGCCGACCGCTGCCAGCGCTTCGACTTCCAGCGGCCCTCGCTGGAGCAGATCACCGAGGTGCTGACGCGGGTCGCCGCCGCCGAGTCGATCCGGGTCGACGAAGGCGCCGTGGCGACGATCGCCCGCTCGGCCTCGGGCAGCTTCCGGGACGCGCTCGGCACGCTCGACCAGCTGGTCGCCTTCGGCGGCAACGACGTCGGCCTCGATGACGTGCTGGAGATGCTGGGCGCGCCCGACGCCGAGCTGCTCTTCGACGCTGTCGACGCGGTTGCCGCCGAGGACCCGAAGGCGGTCCTGCTCGGGGTCGAGAAGATGGCTCGCTCGGGCCGCGACCCCGGCCAGTTCGCCCGCGACCTGCTCGCCCACCTGCGCTTCCTCCTGGTCACCCAGACGACCGGCGAGGTCCCGACCTCCTTCGTCGTCACCGCCACCGACTCCGCCCGCATGCAGGCTCAGGCCGCCGCGGTCGGCCCGGCCTCCCTTATGAGGACGATCGACGAGATCGCCGACGCGCTGACCGCCGTCCGCGAGGGCGACGACGCGAGGATGGCGGTCGAGATCGCGCTGCTCAAAGCGGCGCGCCCGGACCTGGATCCGTCGACCGAGGGGTTGCTGCGCAGGATCGAGCGGCTCGAGGCTCGTTTGACGGAAGGGGGACAGCCAGCGGGAGATCCCGCTCCGTCAGACGCGGTTGGGCCGGCCGCTGCGGCGGAGCCTGAGATCGAGGAGCCTGAAGCTGCCGCGGAGTCCGAGCCCGAGCAGCCGGCAGCCGCTGCGAGCGACGACTTGACGCTGGATGAGATCCAGCGGGTCTGGCCGCTGGTACTGGACAAGTTGAGCGAGTCCGCTCCCGCGCTGGCGGCCACCTTCGAGGGAGTTCGTCCCGACGGGCTGGAGGGGGACACGCTGTCGATCGGGTTCCCGCCCGACAAGACCTTCAACAAACGCAAGGCCGAGGGGCCGGAGCGGCGCGAAGCGCTGGTCGCGGCGCTGGTCGCGGTCACCGGCAAGACGTTGCGGCCGACCTACGACCTGCTCGATGCCGAGGTGGACGAGTCGAGCCCGGCCGAGCCCGGAGCGGGCGGCGCCGACGCCGGCCGAACTGATGGAGTGGACGAGGAAGAGCTGCTGCGGCGGCTGAAGAGCGAGTTCGACGCGGAGGAGGTCAGTTAGGTGGCACGCGGAGGTGGACCTGGCGGGTTCGACGTCAACGCGCTGATGAAACAGGCGCAGCAGATGCAGAGCCAGATGCTGGAGGCGCAGGAGAAACTGAAAGACGAAACCGTCGAGGCCAGCGCCGGCGGCGGCATGGTCAAGGTCGTGATGGGCGGCGACATGACCCTGCGCAGCATCGCGATCGACCCCGAGGCGATCGACCCCGAGGAGGCGGAGATGCTGACCGACATGGTCCAGGCCGCCGTCAACGAGGGCCTGCGCGCGGCCCAGGAGCTGGCCAGCACCAAGCTGGGGGGCGTGACCGGCGGCGGCCTGCCCGGCCTGCCCGGAATGTGAGCACCGAGGGCCCGGCACCGCTCGCGCGCCTGGTCGCCGAGCTCTCGCGACTGCCGGGGATCGGCCAGCGGACCGCCCAGCGGCTCGCCTTCCACCTCCTGCGCGCCCCTGACGAAGAGGCCTTCGCGCTCGGCGACGCGATCCGCGAAGTGAAGGAGAAGGTCGGGCTCTGCGAGGAGTGCTTCAACCTCGCCGAGGGCCCGCTCTGCCGGATCTGCGCCGACCCCAACCGCGACCGCACGACGATCTGCGTGGTCGAGGAACCGGCCGACGTGATCCCGCTCGAGCGTACGCACGAATACCGCGGCCTCTACCACGTGCTCGGCGGTGCCCTCTCGCCGATCGACGGAGTCGACGCCGAGGACCTGAAAATCGCCGAGCTGCTGAGCCGGGTCGGGCGCGGCGGCATCGAGGAGGTCGTGCTGGCGACCAACCCGACCACGACCGGGGAGGCGACCTCGCTCTACATCGCCGAACGGCTGCGCGGCCAGGTCAGCGTCACCCGCCTCGCCGCCGGCCTGCCGGTCGGCGCCGACCTCGAGCACGCCGACGAGGTCACCCTCGGCCGCGCCCTCGCCGGCCGCCGCAGCCTCGATTAGTCGGTCGCGATTGAACATTCGTCCTGGACGCCTGTTAGTTCGCAAATAGCGCCTTTCTGCGCGCACTGGCGTCCGCCGCTTCAGGCAGGGTGCCTGCGTGGCCACGCAGGCAGGAAACGGCAACGGCTCAAGCTCCGACACCGGGGTTTCTCCCGCCGGCCGCATGGCCCGCGAGGTCTCCGCCCAGCAGGCGGCGCTGCTGGCGAAGCTGGCGGCGGAGATCGGGACCGAGGACGGCGAGGCGTTCGCCGCCGCCGCCCAGCAGATCGCCGCCGAGTTCGGCGATGTCGCCGCCGCCGCGGTCGACGCCGCCTATGCCCGCGGCATCGCCACCACAGCGAAGGGCGACCCCGAGCCGTGGGCGCCGCCCGAAGAGCTGCCGAGCCTCTACCGGCCGGGTCACATGCGGCGCCGGCTCGACCAGCTGATCGAGACCAACCGCCGCTACGGCCACCCGTTCGGGCTCGCCGTCTTCGACGCCTCCGGGCCCGGCACCCGCAGCGGCGACCCCGGCGGCGGCCACGAGACGGTGCTGGCGATCGTCGGCGCCGCCCTGCGCGACAGCATCCGCATCGTCGACGAAGCCTTCCGGCTCGAGGAGGACGCGATCTGCGTGCTCGCACCCAACCTCGACACGGTCGAGGGCGTGAAGATGGCCGAGCGCCTGCTCGGCAAGCTCGACGAGCTGGAGCGCGCGGGGGGGCTGCGGATCGCACTGGCGGCCGGTGTCGTCGCCTGCCCCGAGCACGGGGCCGACGCCGACGCGCTCCTGCACAAGGCCGACGCCGCGCTCTGGCGCGCCCGCGCGGTCGGTCAGCCGCTCGGCGTCGGCGCCCTCGCCGCCGCCTGAGCCGTGTCGAGTTACTCAACCCCTGGTTGAGAAACTCGACACAGCGAGCCTCAAGCCTGTGCAAGATCTCGGGCAGAACCCGTAAATCTGTCCATAACCCGTGTAAACCTGGTTTTGCGGTGGAAGAATCTCCGCAGATGCCCGGGATACGCACCAACGCGGCCGCCGAAGTTCTCGGCGTCAGCCCCAACACCCTGCGCAGCTGGGAGCGCCGCTACGGCTACCCGGTTCCCAAGCGCACCGTCGGCAACCACCGCAACTACGAGCTGGTCGAGCTGCAGACCCTGCGCGACGCGCTCGCGCAGACGGGCAACATCTCCTCGGCGATCGCGCTGGCGCGCCAGCGCCAGGACGCCCCCGCCACCGGCAGCGAGCTGACCGCCGCCTTCGAGGCCTTCGACGAGGCCGCCGCCGACCGGGCGATCGAGGAGAGCCTGGCGGTGCGCCCGCTGGAGCGCACGGTCGAGGAGCTGCTGCTGCCGGCGATCGACGAGCTCGCCGCCGACCCCGGCCGCGAGGCCGAGCTCGAGTTCGCCGCCCGCTGGGCGACCGGCTGGCTGCACGGCGCCCGCCGCCTCGCCGCCACCGCCTCGCGCCCGGCCGGCATCCTGCTGCTGGACTCAAGCCAGGGTCAGAGCGCCGAGGAGGTCCACGCCGGCGCGCTCGACCTCGCCCTGCGCCGAGCCGGCTTCCGCGTCCTCATGCTCTCCAACGAGCTCGCCGACGAGCGCCTCGAGCGCGCCCTCGGCGCCCTCGACCCGACCGCGATCATCCTCTGCGGCCCCGGCGCCGAGACCCAGGATGCGGTTCGCCTCGTCCGCAAGATTCGCGAGCTCGGCGTCGTCGCCCCGCTCTACGGCTTTCGCGCCGACGGCCTGATCGGCGCCGCGGTTCCCGCGGCGGGGGAGAGCCCCAGCCAGGTCACCGGCATGCTCGGCGCCGATCTGCGCCGGCGGGCCACTCAGTTCGCCTCTTAGATCTCGGCTGCGGGGTCGGTTGGATGTGGGGTGGGAGGGCCCTCTCACTCGCTCTTCGTCGTCGGAGACGGACACGCTGTCGCCCGGTCGAGCCCTGCTCCTCCTGCTGATACGTTCGAGAACCCTCCCACCCCACATC
>JBFXEM010000122.1:0-6368 GCA_050180135.1 Solirubrobacterales bacterium
CTCTTCCGATCTCAAGATCGCCGATGGCGTCACCGTCGCCGGTGTCGACGTCGGCGGCATGGACGCCGACGAAGCGAAGGCGGCGGTGCGGCGCGAGCTCCTGGCGCCGCTCAAGCACGAGCTCAAAGTCAGCCTCGGCGAGGAGAGCTGGACCCTTCCCGGCGCCAAGCTGAAGGTGCGCGCCAACATCGGCGAAGCGGTCGAGGAAGCGGTTGCCGAGAGTCAGGACGGCGGCCTCCCGACCCGGCTGGTCCGCTACGTCAGCGGCGGCGAACTCGACAAGCCGGTGCAGGCCGAACTCGACTTCTCCAAGCCGGCGATCAACCGCTTCGTCCGCCACGTCGCCGAGGAAGTCAACCGCGACCCGGTCGACGCCAGCGTCGATCCCAGCTCCGACTCGCTCAACGTCGTCCCCGGCCAAAACGGCCGCAAGCTGCGCGACGTGCGCCTCACCGAAGACCTCGAAGATGCCGTCCTCAACGCCGACGCCCCGCACACGGTGACCGCGCACATCCACGCGACCAAGCCGGAAGTCACGACCAAGGACATCGCCGGCAAGTACCCGTCCTACCTGACGCTCGACCGTGGCAGCTTCACGCTGCGGCTCTGGCAAGACCTCAAGAACACCAAGACCTACACCGTCGCGGTCGGCCAGGAAGGGCTGGAAACGCCCGAAGGCCTCTACGAAATCCAGGTCAAGGAAGAAAATCCGACCTGGCACGTGCCCGATTCCGACTGGGCCGGCTCGCTGGCCGGGCAGACGATCCCACCCGGCCCCTCGAACCCGATCAAGGCGCGCTGGATGGCGATCTACGAAGGCGCCGGGATCCACGGCACCGAAGAAACCTCCTCGCTCGGCAGCGCCGCCTCCCACGGCTGCGTCCGCATGGCGATCCCCGACGTGGAAGAACTGTTCGACCTCGTCGAAGTGGGAACCCCCATATACATCGGGTAGGCGGCGCGATGACCGGCGCATCTCGGCGTCATCGCTCGGTCATGTGCAGAGCACACTCCCTCGCTCTTCCTTGAACTGCTTGGTCCTCCCGCCGCTTGCGCAGGACGACCACTAGCTATGACGAATCAAGATTCGTGAACTGGGAAACCGCGCTTGCCGAGTACGACCGCGACCTGCGGGCGCGGGGTGCGGCGGAGCGGACGCGGCGCGCGTACGGGGTCGACCTGGGGGGTTTCGTCGAGTGGGTGGCGCCGCAGGGCCTCGGCCCGGGTGACGTCCGCCACCGCGACGTGCGCCGTTACGCGGCCGGGCTCTCGAGCACCGGCGCCGCGCCGGCAACGGTCGCTCGCAAGCTGGCCTCGATCCGCGGCCTCTACGGCTTCCTCGTCCGCACCGAGCGAGCTGGCCAGAACCCGGCGGAGCTGGTCTCCAGCCCGAAACGGGCGGAGAAGCTGCCGAAGGTGCTCTCGACCGAGCAGATGCGGACCCTGCTTGAGCGGATCCCAGCCTCGACGCCGCTGGCGCTGCGCGACCGGGCGATGCTGGAGCTCGCCTACTCGTGCGGGCTGCGTTGCGAGGAGATCGTCAATCTCGACACCGGCTCGGTCGATTTCGAGAGCGAGCAGCTGCGCGTGCTCGGGAAGGGATCGAAGGAGCGAATCCTGCCGATCGGCGAGCCGGCCCAGCGGGCGCTGGAGCGTTATCTGCAAAAGGGCAGGCGGGCGCTGGCGGTCGAGCCGCGGGAGAACGCCCGGTTTCTCTCCAAGAGCGGCCGCCGCCTCTCCAACTCCGACGTCACCCGCCGGCTCGGGCTCTGGACCCGCGAAGCCGCGCTGGCGGCCGGTGTTTCGCCGCACTCACTTCGACATTCCTTTGCAACGCATCTGTTGGAGGGCGGCGCCGACCTGCGTACGATTCAAGAGTTGCTGGGCCACGCATCGATCTCGACCACCCAGGTTTACACCCGAGTCGACGCCGCCCGTCTGCGTGACACCTACGCTGCAAGCCACCCCCGCGCATGACCTCCAATCCGCCAAACGTCCATAGAATCGTCGGTCTCTGATGGAGACCGGCGTAAAAGAGGTAGAGCTGCGCGATCTCTGGCGCCGCTACAAGGAGCAGGGCGACGACACCGCCCGTGAGCGCCTCGTCGTCGCCTACTCGCCGATGGTCAAGTTCGTGGCCGGTCGGCTCGGCGCCGGCCTTCCCTCGCACGTCGAAGACGCCGACCTGATCTCCTACGGCCTGGTCGGCCTGATCGGCGCGATCGAGCGCTTCGAGCCCGAGCGCGGGATCAAATTCGAGACCTTCGCGATGACCCGCATCCGCGGCTCGATCATCGACGAACTTCGCTCCCTGGACTGGGTGCCGCGCTCGGTGCGCTCGCGGGCGCGTGAGATCGAAGCGGCCCAGGCCAAGCTCGAGCACGAACTGCAGCGGGCCCCGAGCGAGGCCGAGCTGGCGGCGAAACTGAACATGACCGAGGAGGAACTGCAGGGCGCCCTGCTGGAGATCGCCAACTCCTCCGTCTACGCCCTCGACGAGCTCTGGACCGTTTCCGACTCCTCCGGCGACCAAGTCTCGCTGCTGGACACGATCGCCGACGACGGCGCCGCCGACCCGCAGGAGGCGCTGGCCAGCAGCGAGGTCAAAGACCGCCTGACCGAGGCGATCGGATCCCTGCCCGAGCGCGAGCAGCTCGTCGTCGCCCTCTATTACTACGAGAATCTGACGCTGCGCGAGATCGGTGAGGTGCTCGGGGTGACCGAGTCACGGGTCTCCCAGCTGCACACCAAGGCCGTGATGCGGCTGAAGTCCCACCTCCAGCAGGCCTGAGCCATGCGCCTTCGTCTCCCACAGAGGCGGGAGCGAGCTCTCGACCTGGAGGACCTGACACCGCTGGAGCGCGCCACCGCGCGCTTCAACGGGAGCGAGGCGGGGCGGACCGTGGCCGGGCTGGTGCGGACGCTGGGTGAGCCGCGGGTCTCGGTCGGGGCCCTTGCCGGCAGCGCTGAGGAAATGCGCGTGACCGTCGCCTGGGAGCTGACCTGGTACCAGTGGGCGGTCGAGGTCGGCGGCGCCGAGCGCCCGGTCCGCCAGATCGCCAGCGGCGTAGAGATCGCCGAGCTCGACTCGGCCGCGCGCCAGTGGAACGCGACCACGGTCGCCGGTGGCCGGATCGTCCTCGCGTGAGCGCGGTCACGGTCAACGTCGACGGAGGCGCCCGGGGCAACCCCGGGCCGGCCGCGATCGGCGTCGTCGTCCGCGACGCCGACGGCGTCGTGCTCGAGGAGCTGGGCGAGACGATCGGCCGCGCCACCAACAACGTCGCCGAGTACCGGGCCCTGCTGCGCGGGATCGAGCTGGCCGCCGCCCATGGCGCCACCGAGCTGGAGCTGGTCGGCGACTCGGAGTTGGTCGTGCGCCAGATCGAAGGTCGCTACAAGGTCAAGGACGCGACGATGCGCGAGCTGCACGCGGAGGCCAAGCGCGAGCTGGCCGGTTTCGACAGCTGGTCGATCCGCCACGTCCGCCGCGAGAGCAACGCCGACGCCGACCGCCTCGTCAACGCGGCCCTGGACGGGGGCTGATGGCCGAGCCGATCGATCCCGGCGTCGACATCGGCCACGTCCACCTCAAGGTCGCCGACGTCGACCGCGCGCTCGAGTTCTACTGCGGCGTGCTCGGCTTCGAGCTGATGCAGCGCTACGGCGAGGACGCCGCCTTCATCTCCGCCGGCGGCTACCACCACCACATCGGCCTCAACGCCTGGGAATCCAAGGGTGGCTCGCCGCCGCCGCGCGGGAGCACCGGGCTCTACCACACGGCGATTCGCTACCCGACCCGGCGCGCCCTCGCCGACGCCCTCAAACGGGTGATCGACGCCGGGATCCAGTTGCAGGGCGCCTCCGACCACGGGGTCAGCGAGGCGCTCTACCTCGCCGACCCCGACGGCAACGGGGTCGAGCTCTACTGGGACCGCCCCAAAGACCAGTGGCCGGCGCCGCAGCCGGGCCAGAAGGTCGAGATGTTCGTGCACGCGCTCGACCTCGAGGGCCTGATCGGCGAACTCGACGTCGAGCGCTGAACCTACGAGCCGAGGATCGCTCCGACCAGGCTGGGCTTGAAGGGCTCGGTGCCGGGTACCAGCTCCACGCCGGTGAAGGCGCTGTGGGAGCGCAGGTAAGCGAGCTCCTTGGCGAGGTCGCCGACTCCGTTGGAGGCGGGCAGCGGCGCCAGCTGCAGGGTGCTGAGCACGCCGATCGCCTCGCCTGAGCCGTTCATGAAGCCGCTGCCGGAGTCGCCGGGAACGCCGGGCGTCAGGGTCAGCACGTTGTGGCTCCAGCCGTTGCCTTCGTTCTGGACGACGACGCCCTGCTTGGGGCTGAGCTTGGTGATGCCGGCGCGCAGTTCGGAGTTGCCGTAGGAGTAGACGGTCGAGCCGAGCCCGCCGGCGCTGCCGACGCGGGTTGGGCCGCCGAAGCCGGGAACGGAGGGGTTGACGCTCCCGGCGTCGGCGGCGTCGAGCCGGATCAGCGCCAGGTCGTTGTAGGCGCAGGTGTCCGGGTCGGTCTCGGCGGCTGCCTGCATCGCCAGCCACGAGTTGTAGACGAGCGTGCCGGGAGCTTTGGCGCCGGTCACCTCGACGGGGGTTCCGAGCGGCAGCGAGCCGCTGGCGCAACCGTCGGTTTCGGTCTGCCCGCCGGTTCCCGAGCAGTGGGCGGCCTGGCCGATGAAGACGGTGGCGCCTTCCTGGAAGACGAAGTTGGAGGTGCACTGGGCGCCCTGGGTGAAGGTCTGGACGCCGGGGTGGATCGGCGCCGAGGCGGCCGGCGCCCAGGCTGAGGCGGTGACGGGGGCGAGCAGGGCGGTAGCGGCGGCAAGTGCCAGGGCGGCGAATGCGAAGATGCTTCGGATCATCTGGTTCCTCCCGGTTGTGACTGTCTGCATGGACCCCCGTCCAGCCTGAACCCGGGGCGTACCTTACCCAAAAATGAGTAGTCCCTGTCAAATCCCGAACCGAAGGGCGGTACCGCGATGGAGGTAGCGATAGCTGGAGGCCACGGCAAGATCGCGATGGCGCTCGGAAGGCTGTTGGTCGGCGAAGGCGATCTCGCCTTCGGGCTGATTCGCAACCCCGCCCAGGAAGACGACCTGCACGAAATCGGGATCGAGCCGGTCCTCTGCGACCTCGAGGCCGACTGCGACGCGGCCGGCGCCGTGCGCGGGATGGACGCGATCGTCTACGCGGCCGGGGCCGGCGCCGGCAGCGGCGCCGAGCGCAAGCGGACGATGGACCTGGGCGGGGCGCTTAAGCTGATCGAGGCCGCCCACCAGGAGGGCGTGCGCCGCTTCGTGATGGTCAGCGCGATGGGGGCCGCCGACCCGCCGGCCGAGGGCGGCGAGGTCTTCGGCGAGTACCTGCGGGCGAAGGCCGCCGCCGACGAGGCGCTGCGCCGGAGCGGCCTCGAGTACACGATCGTGCGGCCGGGGATGCTGACCGACGAGCCGCCGACCGGGCGGGTCAAGGTCGGCGAGCGGCTCGAGCGGGGCGAGATCCCGCGCGCTGACGTCGCGGCGGTTCTCTTCGCGCTGCTCCGGGCCCGCCACTCGATCGACCGCGAGTTCGACCTGGTCGGCGGCCGCGAACCGATCGCCGACGCGGTCGCGGGTCTTTGAGGTTGCCCGACCTTGCCCTCGGTGCATTTACGCCCCTATGGGGGCGTCAATACACCGAGCTCTAGCCGACGGGGGCGGCCGCGGCGCCGCTCTCGACCGGGTGGCCGCCCTCGCGCCAGCTGCCGACCCCCTGGCCGACGTGGACGACCTTGGCGAAGCCCTCGCGCTGGAGGATCGAGGCGGCCAGGCCGCTGCGCTTGCCGCCACGGCAGATCGTCGCCAGCGGCCGGTCGCGGGGGATCTCGTCGAAGCGCTCTGCGAGGTCCCCGTAGGGGATGTGCAGCGAGCCGGGGATGTGCTCGCCGGCGTACTCGGTGGCGTTGCGGACGTCGAGGACCAGCGGCGGCTGCGCACCCTCGACCCGCCGCGCCAGCTCGTCGGGGTCGATCAGCTCGATCCTCTGCACCGGCCGGCCCTCCATCCGCCAGGCGGTCATCCCGCCCTCGAGGAAGCCGCGCACGCGGATGCCGACCGCGGCCAGCAGCTCGGCGGCGCCGCGCTCGTCGCCGTCGGAAGCGGCGACGACGATGATCTCGGCCCCCGCCGGCGCCACCCGTGAGACCTTGGTCGCGAAGCCGGTGTCGTAGGCGGAGGTGCTGAGGGCGCCGGCGCTGTGGGACTCGTCGAACTCCTCGTTGGTGCGGCCGTCGATCACCACGGCGCCGCCCGCGACGCACTCCTCGACCTCGTGCGGGGTCATCGCCGTCGGCGTCCCGAAGTCGTCGACCAGGGG
>JBFXEM010000123.1:0-6294 GCA_050180135.1 Solirubrobacterales bacterium
GAACGGCATCCGCTTGGCCAGCGCCATCTCGCGCAGGCGGGTGACCTTGAGCTCGCCGGTCATCCCCATCGAGCCGGCCATCACGGTGAAGTCGTAGGCGGCTATGCAGCAGGGGCGGCCCTCGATGTCTCCCCAGCCGGTGATGACGCCGTCGGCCGGCGCCTCCACCCCGTCCATCGCCCGCTGGGCGAAGTGCGGGCGGCCGTGGACGCCGAGCTCGACGAAGGTGCCGGCGTCGACCAGCAGGTCGAGGCGCTCGCGGGCGGTCAGCTTGCCGCGCTCGTGCTGCTTGGCGATCTTCTCCTCGCCGCCGCCCAGCTTGGCCTTGGCGCGGCGCTCGTGCAGCTGCTCGGTCAGCTCGCCGAGCGGCGCCGTCCCCGGCAGCAGATTCGAATCATCCGCCCGCCTGCTCGCCTCTCGCTCGTTCGCGCTCATGGCCACCGGAGATCTCGCTCTCTCGCTTCCGCGTCCGCCGCGGGCGGGCTCACCTTCATCGTCCCCTCCATTCAGGATCTCGTTTCTCGAAGAAGGCGGTGACCCCCTCGACGATGTCCTCGGTGCTGAAGGTGAGGGAGAGCTGGGAGCGCAGGTAGTCGAGCGCGTCGTCGAGCGCCATGTCCTGCTGGCGGTAGATCGCGTCGTGGCCGAGGCGCATCAGGACCGGGCTCTTGGCGGCGAGCTTGGTGGCCCACTCGGCGACCGCGGCGTCGAACTCCGCGGCGCCGACGACCTTGTTGGCGAGCCCGTACTCGACCGCCTGCTCGGCGCTCAGCCGCTCCCCCAGCAACATCATCTCGTTGACCTTCTTGCGCGGGACGTTGCGGAAGATGATCGCCATGATCATGTAGGGGAAGGCGCCGACGTTGATCTCCGGGGTGCCGAAGGTGGCGCCCTCCTTGGCGATCACGAGGTCGCAGCTGAGGGCGAGGCCCATGCCGCCGGCGAGCACGTGGCCGTTGGCGGCGCAGAGCGACGGCTTGCCGAGCCGCGGCATCAGCCTGAAGAACTCGAGGAAGAGGTCTGAGGCGAAGTGTTTTTCGACCAGCGAGGCGTCGGCCGCGAAGCCGCCGAGGTCGGCGCCGGCGCAGAAGACCTTCTCCCCCGCCCCGGTGAGGACGACGGCGCGGACCTGCTCGTCGGCTTTCGCCTGCTTCATCGCCGCGACCAGCTCGGCGAGCATCTGGCCGGAGAGCATGTTGCGCTTCTCGGGATCGTTCAGGGTCACCGTGGCGACGCCGTCGGCTACCTCGTAGGCGACCTTCTCGTAGTTCCCCGGGCTCATCGGCCGGCAACCATAGCCGACCGCGCTGGAAGTAGGAAGTGCTACTGTCCACTCCGCCGCAGGGGTGTCTGAGCTTACGGGTCCTATCCGGCCCCCAACCTCAGAAACGCCCCCGTGGGCGATCACCAACCACAGCGAGGAGAGACCAGTGGCGACCGCGACTTCCGACGGCTCCAACGTCATCAAGCCCGACCACGCGGCCGGGCGCAAGCACTTCATCTTCAGCCAGGAGCACGAAGACCTGCGCGAGTCGATGAAATCGTGGGTTCAGAAGGAGCTGTGGCCCCACCGCAACGAGTGGGAGGACACCTACTGGCCGACCTCGGCGATGGAACGGGCCGGCGAGCTCGGCTTCCTCGGCCTCTGCTTCCCGGAGGAGTACGGCGGCCAGGGCGGCGACTACTTCTACTCGCTGGTCCGCGCCGAGTGCATGAGCTACTCGGGTTCCGGCGGGACGAACATGGGCTTCGCGGTCCAGAGCGACATGGTCCTGCCGCCGATCCACCTGCTCGGCACCGAGGAGCAGAAGCGCAAGTACCTCGAACCGGGCCTCAAGGGCGAGAAGATCGGCAGCCTCGGGATCACCGAGCCGGGCGCCGGCTCCGACGTCGCCGGGATCCGCACGACGGCGATCCTCGACGGTGACGAATACGTGATCAACGGCTCGAAGACGTTCATCACCAACGGGCCGCGGGCCGACTTCATCGTCCTCGTCTGCAAGACCGACCCCGACGAGCGCCACGCCGGCATCACCCTCTTCGTCGTCGACCTGCGCGACTCCAACGGAGAGAAGGTTCCCGGCTTCACCGTCTCCAACGAGCTGGAGAAGATGGGCATGCACGCCTCCGACACCGGCGAACTCGCCTTCGAAGACGTCCGCGTCCCCGCCGACGCCGTGCTCGGCGAGGTCGGCAAGGGCTTCTACCACATCGCCTGGGAGCTCCAGGGCGAGCGGCTGGTCGCCGCCGCCGGCTGCCATGCGGGGGCCGAGCGGATGATCGAGAAAACGCTCGAGTACGCGAAGGAGCGCGAAGCCTTCGGACGGCCGATCGGCAAGTTCCAGGCGATCCGCCACAAGTTCGCCGAGATGGCGACCAAGACCGAAGCGGCCAAGCAGTTCACCTACTCGACCGCCTGGCGCTTCGGCAACGGCGAGTACCCGGTGCGCGAGATCACGATGGCGAAGCTCTACGCCTCGCGGATCGCCTGCGAGGTCGCCGACGACTGCGTCCAGATCCTCGGTGGCTACGGCTACATGAAGGAGTACGAGATCGAGCGCGCCTACCGCGACGTCCGCCTCAACCGGATCGGTGCCGGCACCGACGAGGTGATGCTCGACGTGATCGGGCGCTCGTACGGGCTGTAGGCCTTCCGTGAGGTCGCGCTTCACCCCGGTATGCGGGGTCAACTGCGACCTCACGGGTCGGAGTCGTCGATGAACGTCGTCAAGGACACCGGGGCGCGGGCGACGCTGCCGCCGTTTGGCTCCGAGCACGAGGAGCTGCGGCAAACGGTCGCGCGCTTCGTCGCCAAGGAGATCGCGCCCAACGTCGACGAGTGGGAGCGCTCGCGGGAGTTCCCCCGCGAGCTCTACCGACGCTGCGCCGAGCTCGGCTTCCTCGGGCTGAAGTTCCCGGAGGCCTACGGGGGCCAGGGCGGCGACCACCTGCACGACGCGATCTGGGTCGAGGAGCTGGCCCGCTCCGGCGGCTCCGGCGGCGTCGCCGCCGGGCTCAACGCCCACGCCTCGATCGCGCTGCCGCCGATCTTCAACTTCGGCACCGAGCAGCAGAAGCGACGCTGGCTGGTTCCGGGGATCGCCGGCGAGAAGATCGGGGCGCTGGGCATCACCGAGCCGGGCGCGGGCTCCGACGTGGCCGGCATCTCGACCAAGGCCGAGCGGATCGACGGCGGCTACCTGGTCAACGGCGCCAAGACCTTCATCACCAACGGCGTCCGCGCCGACTTCCTCGTCTGCGCCTGCAAGACGACCGCGGAGGGCGGCCACGGTGGCATCTCCTTTCTCGTGCTCGAGCGCGGGATGCCCGGCTACGAGGTGGCGGCGAAGCTGGAGAAGATGGGATGGCACTCCTCCGACACGGGAGAGCTCGCCTTCAGCGACGTCGAGGTCCCGGCGGAGAACCTGCTCGGCGAGGAGAACGGCGGCTTCAAGCTGATCATGGCCAACTTCGCCTGGGAGCGGCTGCTGATGGCGATCGGCGCCGTCGGCGCGATGCAGCGCCTGATCGAGGTCACCGTCTCCTACGCCCTCGAGCGCGAAGCGTTCGGTCGGCCGATCGGCAAGTTCCAGGCGATCCGCCACCAGGTCGCCGAGATGGCGACCAAGGCCGAAGCCGCCCGCGCCCTCACCTACAACGCCCTGCGCCTCTTCCACGAGGACCTCGACTGCATCCAGGAGGTGACGATGGCCAAGCTCCTCACCCAGCGCGCCGTGCTCGAGATCGCCGACCAGTCCCTGCAGATCCACGGCGGCTACGGCTACATGCGCGAGTACGGGATCGAGCGCGCCGTCCGCGACGCCCGTCTCGGCCCGATCGGCGGCGGCACCGACGAGGTGATGAAGGAGATCCTCGGCAAGACGATGGGGCTTTAGGCGTCTCTGCCAATCCCGTGGTGCTCTAGCTACCTCATAGGAGCGAAAGGAACCACGGGATCGGCGGCCGAACCCGGATCAGGCCCAGAAGGCGTCGCTCTCGGTCGGTTTGGCCTCGACCATCCACCACTCGGCGATCTGGCCGTCGGCGATGCGCAGGAGGTGGGCGGCGAAGTTGTGAAGGGTGCGGCCGTCGCGCTCGGCGCGGACCTCGACCATCGCCATCACCAGGTCGGGGCCGGTGGCGACGGGCCGTTGGGTCAGCTCGACGCGGAAGTTGGCGGCGGGCAGGTCCATCGCCTCGATCCGGGACAGGTAGCCGTCGCGGCCCTCGACGCGGTCGACGTCTCCGGCGGCGTTGGTCACGGAGGCCACCAGGTCCGGGGCCAGCAGCTCGCGCATGGCGTCGAAGTCGGCGGCGGAGAAGGCGGCGAGGAAGCGCTCGACGATTGCCTCGGCGCCCACAGGCGGGCCTAGCGTCTGGGTCCGGCGTCGCAGCTGTGGGACTTGCCCCAGCCGGCCTGGCCATCGCAGTAGTCCCAGCCGCGGCCGCCGTAGAGCTGGTCGGGGCTGCCGCCACCGAAGAGGCGGTCGTTGCCGCCTTCGCCGTGGCAGCCGTCCTGGCCGGGGCCCATCACGCAGATGTCGTCGCCGGGGCCGCCCCAGCAACCGTCGCTGCCGTTGTAGTGGCGGCAGTAGTCGTTGCCGGCGCCGCCGACGCAGTCGCTGTTGAGCATGCCGGTGATGCAGATGTCATCGCCGCCGCCGCCGATGCAGCGGTTGCGGCGCGCGCCTTCGGAGTAGCAGGTGTCCCGCTCGTCGTTGCCGATGAATTTGTCCGAGCCGTCGCCGAGGTAGACGGTGAGGGACAGGGGCAGCGGGTCGGCGACCTCGACGAAGTCGCCGGAGTCGCCCATCACCACTTCGATCGAGCTCGCGTTGGCGGTTGGGCAGACCGCCTTCATCCGGCTCGGGGCGAGCCAGCAGCCGCGCGGATGCTCGGCGCCCATGAAGCCGGTTGCCACGACCCTGTCGCCGCTCGTGGAAAGCGTCAGGTGGGATCCGGAGGGAGCGCCGAAGAGGACGATGTTTCCGGCAGGCGTCGCCGCGACCGGGGCGACCAGGAGGGCCACCAGGGCGAGCGCGAGCACCAGGAAACGTCGGCCAAAAGAGGTCGGCATTCGCAACGATCCTAGCGGTCCGACATGATTGACAAACGTTTCCCTCATGATTTACCTGCTCAGACACGGAGATGCCGAGGACGGGAACGGCGACGATTCGGCCCGTCGCCTGACTGCGAAGGGCAAGCGCCAGGCGCGCGATGCGGGCCGGGCCCTTGCCGCCCTTGGTGCCTCTATCGACAGCTGCCTCTCCAGCCCTAAGCGGCGGGCCGCCGAAACCGCCAGCCTGACCTGTGAGGGGCTCGGGGTCGAGCCCGAGACGGCGCTGGAGCTCCGTGGCGGCGCCTTCGACTCGCTCAACCTGGCGGCCGGCCGCGGCAGCGTCATCCTCGTCGGGCACGAGCCCGACTTCTCCAACGAGGTCGCGCGGCTGACCGGAGCCCGGGTCAAGCTGCGCAAGGGCGGTCTCGCGGTGGTTGACGGCTCGACCCTGATCGCGCTGCTGGGCCCCGCCGAGCTGCGCCGCATCGCCAGCTAGGAGGGTCAGGGCCAGTTCCTCCCGGGAGGGGAACTAGCCTCCCTCACACCAACGAGTCCCCGGCCTGGCAGACCCCTGCGGGTGATCGCCATTTCCCACCCATAGGGAGTGAAATGGCGATCACCCGGGAGGCGGGCTTGCGCGCCGGGGCAGACGAACGACGGAGGTGGGGCCAATGCTGTCGTGGCTTGCGAAGAAGATGATCGCCCGCAACATGGCGAAGGCCAGCGAAGGCGAGATCGGCCCGACGCTGAAGATGGACGCCGAGGACGTCAGGTTCCGGTTCCCCGGCGATAGTTCCTGGGCGGGCGAGATCGAAGGCAAGGAGAAGCTGGAGCCGTGGCTGCGCCGCTTTGCCGACGCCGGGATCGTGATCTACCCCGACGAGGTGATCCTCAAGGGCTTTCCCTGGCGGCAGACCATCTGCGTCCGCGGCCGCGACCATCTCGACGCACCGAACGGCGAGCGGGTCTACGAGAACCGGTACGTGATCTGGGGGCACCTCTCGTGGGGCCTGCTGCGCGACTACGAGGTCTACGAGGACACCCAGAAGGCGAAAGCGCTAGACGGATACCTGGCCAGCGTCGGCAAACTCTAGGCAAGCGGGGCTCTAGGCGGCCAGGCGCATCGGCGGGCCCTGGGCAACCAGGTGGTGCAGGCCGGAGAGGGTCAGCGTCCCGACCAGGCCGCGGTAGGGCTCGTAGGGCGCGTAGAACTCTTCGACCTCGGGGACGGTGGC
>JBFXEM010000124.1:0-6277 GCA_050180135.1 Solirubrobacterales bacterium
CGCTCCTTCCCGACCCCGCTCTCCGCCCTCGCCCACTTCACCGGGATCGGCCGCGGCGAGGACGCCGGCGGCGCCCTGGGCCAGTACCGGGCGACCCACCTCGACGACGACGAGCCGGGGGAGGTCGACGCCGTCAACGGCGCCTTCATGCTCTGCCGCCGCGAGGCGCTGCGCGAGGTCGGCCTGCTCGACGAGGGCTACTGGCTCTACATGGAGGACCTCGACTGGTGCCACCGCTTCTGGGACGCCGGCTGGAAGGTGTTCTACGAGCCGGCAGGCGTGGTCCTGCACGTGAAGGGCGCCTCCAGCGGCGGCCGCCGGGCGCCGAAACAGGAGATCTCCTTCCACCGCGGCATGGGCCGCTTCTACCGCCGCTTCGACGCCCCCGAGCACAACCCCCTGCTGAACGCCGCCGTCTACGCCGGGATCGGAGCGAAACTCGGCCTCAGCCTGGCGCTGGGGGCCTACCGGCGGGCGACGTAGGCGGCCCTTTGCCACTCAGGGCGGCGGCCTTTTGGTGATCGCCGCGGAGCGACCCTGGGTGGCGAAGACCCAGCGCGAGCGGCGGCCGAAGATCGGGCGGCTGCCGGCGACCCGGTCGGTCTTGCGGACCAGCAGCACCGTCACCAGCGCCCCGATCAGGGCGATCCCGGCGGAGACGGCGAAGGTGACCTCGAAGGCGGTCACGTGCGCCTGGGCGACGACCGGCTGCACGATTTCCAGCAGGTGGCTGGAGGGGAGGTTTTTCAGCCCCGACTGCTCGCCCTGGACGATCAGTTCGCGGGCGTGTTCGTTCTGTTCGGGGGTCGGGTGGATGCCCCGTTCGGCGAGGCGCTCTTCGATCTTGCTGAAGTTGACTCCGAGCTCGATCGCGGTCAGGGCCGCGATCCCGATCGCGCCGCCGAGCTGCTCGGAGGTGTTGATCATCCCGGCGGCCTCGCCGGCATCCTCCGGCGGCACCGCGGTGAGCCCGGTGGGATCGTTGACGGTGAGCACGATGCCGAGCCCGAGACCCTGCAGCAGCAGGCCCGGGATCAGCGCCACGGCGCTCTCCTGGGAGACCGAGACCGCCAGCACGACGCCGGAGGCGGCGAGCACCAGGAAGCCCGCGACCAGCGGCCAGCGCCCGCCGAAGCGATCGAACGCCTTCCCGGCCAGCGGCCCCGCGAGGATGATCGGGATCGTCGCCGGGATCAGCGCGATCCCGGCGGTCGCGGGCGAGACACCCACCACCAGCAGCAGGAAGAACGGGGTGAGGAAGCCGAGGCCGAGCTCGACCATCCCGGCGAGGAACTGGCTCAGGTTCGAGGCGAGGAAGTTCGCGTGGCGAAATAGCCGGAACTGGATCATCGGGTTGGCGGCGCGGCGCTCGATCAAGACGAAGACCGGGAGCAGGCCGGCGCCGAGGATCAGCGGCACGACGGTCACCGGTTCCCCCCAGCCTTCGGTCGCGCCCTGGCTGAGCCCGAAGACGACCGCCCCGACCGCCACCGCGAAGGTGAAGACGCCGGGGAGATCGAGATCGCGCGAGGCCTCGGAGTCGGGGTCCAGGCGTGGCGTCGCCCGCAGGGTGAGGAAGATCGCCAACACGGCCAGCGGCACGTTGACCAGGAAGACGAGTCGCCAGTCGATCGAGGTGAGGAGGCCGCCCAGCACCGGCCCCAGCGCCGCGAAGAAGGCCGAGGCGCCGGCCAGGATGCCGAGCGCGGAGCCCTTGCGCTCCTTCGGGTAGACGGCGCTGACGATCGCCAGCGCGGTCGGCATCATCAGCGCCGCCCCGGTCCCCTGCAGGGCCCGCGCCGCGATCGCCCACTCCATGTTCTGGGCGGCTCCCATCGCCACGGTCGCGGCGGCGAAGATCACGGCGCCCCAGAGGAAGATCCGACGCAGGCCGAAGAGGTCGCCGAGGCGGCCGCCGAAGACCATCAGCGCCGCCAGCGGGATGATGTTGGCGGTCATCAGCCACTGACCCTCGGAGACGCCGCCGCCGAGCGCCTGGATCGCGTCGGGGCTGGCCAGCGGCACGGCGGTCTGGTCGACCAGGATCATGCTGCTGGCGAGCGTCATCGCCGCCAGCGTCACCCGGGCGCTGCCGCCGACGGGCCGATTCCGGGAGCTGTGGGCCCGAAATCGTCCCATCGGCTACCAGGGCAGGGTGTCGGCGATCTCGGAGAGGCGCGGCGCGGTCTTGTCGCGCTCGGAGAGCAGCGGCTCGTCGACCTGCCAGTCGACGCCGACGTCGGGGTCGTCCCAGGCGATCCCGGCCTCGGTCGCCGGGTCGTAGAGGCTGGAGACCAGGTAGGAGACGTCGGCGACGTCGCTGAGCACGACGAAGCCGTGGGCGAACCCGATCGGGACGAAGAGCTGGCGGTGGCGCTCGTCGTCGAGCACGTGCGCCTCCCACTGCCCGTAGGTGGCCGAGTCGCGGCGTAGGTCGACGGCGACGTCGAGGATCGCGCCGCGGGCACAGCGCAGCAGCTTCGCCTGGCCCGGCGCGGTCTGGAAGTGCAGCCCGCGCAGGATGCCCTTGCCCGAGCGCGAGTGGTTGTGCTGGACGAACTCCGCCTCCACCCCGGCCTCGGCCCAGGCGTCGCGGCTGTAGGTCTCGACGAAGAAGCCGCGCTCGTCGCCGTGCACGGCCGGCTCCAGGAGCACGACCCCGTCGAGCTTGGTCGGCAGCGACTTCATCGGAGGACCGAACGGCTCCGAAAACCAAGCAGGTCGGGGGACGCAGGGAGCGAGGTGAGGGGAGCGCACTTTTCAGTGCGTGACCCGATCCGAGCGACCGAGGACCCCGAGATGCGCCGGTTTGCAGGAGCCGCCATCGAGTTAACCCAGCGCCTTCCCGTACTGCTTTTCGTAGTACTCGCGATACTCGCCGGAGCGGATCGGGCCCCACCACTCCTCGTTGTCGCGGTACCAGGCGACCGTTTTCTCCAGGCCCTCGGCGAAGTGGACCTGCGCCTCCCAGCCGAGCTCCTCCTTCAGCTTGGCCGAGGAGAGCGAGTAGCGGCGGTCGTGGCCGGGGCGGTCGGCGACGTACTCGATCAGCGACTCGTCCTGGCCGGTCAGCTCGATCACCCGCTTGATCACCTCGATGTTCTCGCACTCGTCGGGGCCGCCGACGTTGTAGGCCTCGCCGGCGCGGCCCTTCATCAGCACGGTGTGGATGCCGCGGCAGAAGTCCTCGACGTAGAGCCAGTTGCGGACCTGCCTGCCGTCGCCGTAGACCGGCAGCGGGTCACCGTGCATCGCGTTCAGCGTGATCAGCGGGATCAGCTTCTCGGGGTACTGGCGCGGGCCGTAGTTGTTGGAGCCGCGGACGATCGAGGCCTCGATCCCGTAGGTGTGGACGTGGGCGGAGACCAGCAGGTCACCGGCCGCCTTGGTCGCCGAGTAGGGCGAAGAAGGATCGAGCGGCGAGGTCTCGGTGAAGGAGCCGGACTCGATCGAGCCGTAGACCTCGTCGGTGGATACCTGCAGGTAGCGCTGGACGCCGAGCTCGCGGGCGGCGTCGAGCAGGGTGCCGGTGCCGATCACGTGGGTGCGGGCGAAGGCGTCCTGGTCGTCGATCGAGCGGTCGACGTGCGACTCGGCGGCGAAGTTGACGACCGCGTCGACGCCCTCCATCGCCTCGCGCACGATCTTCGGGTCCTCGATCGCCCCCTCGATCAGCTGGGTGCCCGCGGGCAGGTTCTCCGGCCGGCCCGCGTAGGTGAGCTTGTCGAGGACGACGATCTCGTGCTCGTCGCCGGCGATGCGTACGTAGGTCGAGCCGATGAACCCGGCGGCGCCGGTTACGAGCAGCTTCATCTCCTAGTTCTCCTCTGCTTCGCGTTGGGCGAGGTAGCCGGCCAGCCCGTCCTGCCAGGAGGGCAGCCGGATCGCGTGCTGGCGTTGGCTGGTCAGGGCCGAGAACGGCGGGCGCGCCGCCGGGCGGCCGAACTCCTCGGTGCTGACCGAGAGCACTTTGCAGTCGACCTTGGCCTGCTCGAAGATCTCCCGGGCGAACTCGTACCAGGAGCACTGGCCGGCCGCAGCCATGTGGTGAATGCCGAACTCGAGGCCCTCGATCAGCCGCACGATCCCGTAGGCGAGGTGCCAGGTGTAGGTCGGCGAGCCGACCTGGTCGCGGACGACGAGAACCTCGCTCTGGCCGGCGGCCAGGCGCAGCATCGTCTCCACGAAGTTGTTGCCGCCGATCCCGAAGAGGCCGGCCGAGCGGACCACGAAGTGGCGCTTGTTGGCAGCTGCCGTCGCCTCCTCGCCGGCCAGCTTGGTGCGGCCGTAGGCCGAGAGCGGCGCCGGCTGATCGCTCTCCACGTAGGGCTCGCTCTTGGTCCCGTCGAAGACGTAGTCGGTGGAGACGTAGACGACGCTGGCGCCGACCTCGGCGGCGGCGGCGGCGGCGTTGCCGGCGCCGGCGCCGTTGACGGCGAAGGCGTCGTCCTCGGCCGTCTCGGCGCCGTCGACGTCGGTCCAGGCGGCGCTGTTGATGACGACGTCCGGGCGCTCTAGGTCAATTCGGCGGTGGACCGTCTCGGCGTCGGCGACGTCCAGCTCGGCGCGGCCGAAGCCGACGACCTCGTGGCCGGCGTTGCCGGCGGCCAGCATCAGGTCGCGACCTAGCATCCCGGCGGCACCGGTGACGAGCACCTTCATCGACCGACCACCATCAGACGAGTTTGATCTCGGACTTGTCGCCGACCAGGAGGCGCAGCGTCCGCGGCAGGCCCTCGCTGCGGGTCAGCTTCACTTCCTTGCCCAGCAGGCTCGCCTCCATCCGCATCCCCAGGTCCTCGACGACCGAGCCGGAGAGCACGATCGAGTTCTCGACTTCGGAGCGGCGCACGTGGACGTCCTCGCCGATCGAGGTGTAGGGGCCGATGTAGGCGTCCTCGACGCAGGCGCCGGGCCCGATCACGGCCGGGCCGCGGACGACCGAGCGCAGCAGCTTGGCGCCGGGCCCCAGCACCAGCCGCCCCTCGATCTTCGACTCCTCGTCGATCTCGCCCTCCAGCGAGGTCTCCAGCTCCTCCAGGACGAGGCGGTTGGCCTCCAGCATGTCGGCCAGCTGGCCGGTGTCCTTCCACCAACCGCGCACCACCTCGGACTGGACCTTGTGGCTGTCGTCGATCAGCTTCTGGATCGCCTCGGTGATCTCGAGCTCGCCGCGCCAGGACGGCTGCAGCGAGCGGGACGCCTCGAAGATCGAGGAGGTGAAGAGGTAGACGCCGACCAGGGCGAGGTTCGAGGGCGGGTCTTTCGGCTTCTCGATCAGGCGCACGATCCCCCCCTCGCCGTCGAGCTCGGCGACGCCGTAGGACTGCGGGTCGTCGACCGGGGTGAGCAGGATCAGCGCCTCCGGTTCGTCGCGGGTGAAGGTCGCGACGAGGCCGCGCAGCCCGTCGCGCAGGAGGTTGTCGCCGAGGTACATGACGAACGGCGAGGCGCCGATGAACTCCTCGGCGGTGAGAACCGCGTGCGCGAGCCCGGCGGGCGAGTCCTGGACGATGTAGGTGATCTCGGCGCCGAACCGCGAGCCGTCGCCGGCGGCCTCGCGGATCTCATCGCCGGTCTCCGGGGCGATGATGATCCCGATCTCCCTGACGCCGGCCTCGACCAGGGCCTCGATCCCGTAAAAGAGCACGGGTTTGTTAGCAACCGGGACGAGTTGCTTCGCCGAGGTGTGCGTGATGGGGCGCAGCCGCGTGCCAGCGCCGCCGGAGAGGATCAGTCCCTTGAGGGGCTCCATGCGAGGCTGCAACCCTACTTACTGGCGGAAATACCTGTGCGCGCAACCGTTTACATCCCAAACTTCAACGGCTCCCGCTGGATCGGGCGGGCGCTCGCGAGCCTGCGCGAGCAGAGCCGCCCGGTCGACGTCGTCGTCGTCGACAACGGCTCCGGCGACGATTCCGTGGAGCTCGTCCGCAGCGGCTTCCCCGAGGCGAAGCTGCTGGAGCTGGGGCGCAACGTCGGCTTCGGGCCGGCGCTAAACCAGGCCGTCGCCGAGTTCCCGGCGCAGGCGCTGATCCTGCTCAACAACGACGCCGAGTGCGAGCCGCGCTTCGTCGAGGCGCTGCTGGACGGGCTCGGCGAGGGCGTCGACTCGGTAGCCGGCGTGCTCGTGCAGGAAGCGGCTCCGGAGCTGATCGACTCCGCCGGCGTCGTCGCCGACGCCACCCTGATGGGCTTCGACTACCTGCACGACGAGCCACTCGCGGCGGCGCTCGGCGCCCCGGACCCGCTCGGCCCGACCGGCGGTGCCGCCCTC
>JBFXEM010000125.1:0-6277 GCA_050180135.1 Solirubrobacterales bacterium
GTAGGCCTCGTAGATGGTCAGGCCGGTCGCGTCCTTCCAGGCGCGGATCACCTCGGGGTTGAGCGGCTCGCCGGCGCTCGTGCAGTGCCGCAGCACGCCCAGGTCGACCTTCGAGAAGTCACCCTGGATCAGCAGCCGGTAGAGCGTCGGCGGGGCGCAGAAGGAGGTGATGCCGGCGTTCTCGAGGATCGCGAGGAGGAGGTCGGCGTCCGGCTTGCCGAGCGGCACCTGGACCACGCAGGCGCGCTCGTGGAACTGGCCGAACATCCCTCCGTAGGCGGCCTTCGCCCAGCCCGTGTCGGTGACGGCCCAGTGCACGTCGCCGGGTCGCAGGTCGTGCCAGAAGCGGGCGGTGCCGATGTGCGCCAGGGCATAGCTCTGCGTGTGCTCCACCATCTTCGGGACCGAGACGGTTCCGCTGGTGAAGTAGAGGAGCAGGGGATCGTCGCGGTGGGTCGGGTCCTGCGGGGTGGCGCCGTCGCCGGCCTCCTCGCAGGCGACCCCGAAGTCGATCCAGTCCCCGGCGAGGTGCCCGACCGAGAAGCGGACCGCCGGCTCGAGCCCGGTCGCGTCGACCTTGGCGGCTCCGGCCGGGTCGGTGATCACCCCGCGCGCACCGGAGCGCTGCAGCCGGTCGCCGATGTCCTTGGCGGTCAGCAGCGTCGGCCCGGGCATCGGCACGGCGCCGATCCGCATCGCCCCCAGCATCGCCGCGTACCACTCGGCGATCCGCGGCAGCATCACGAACACGTAGTCGCCCTTGCGGATCCCCGCCGCCAGCAACGCCCGAGCGGCCATCCGGGAGGCCCGGGCCAGCTCGGCGGCGGTCTGCAGATTCGCCACCTCTCCCTCGCTGGTCAGCGAGAGCACCGCCGGTGCGTCGGGGTCCTCCGCGGCCCAGCTCTCGACGATCGCGAGCACCGGGTTGTAGCGCTCGGGAACGGAGATCTGGAAGCTGGATCGCTCCCGCTCGTAGTCGGCGAGTCTCGGCGCCGCATCGCGCGCCGGCCGGTCCAGGGCGAGACCAATCACAACTCGACGCTAACCGGCCCGCCGGCACCCGGATACCCCGGTTTTCGACTCATCCAGGGCCCCATTTTCGTCCCGTTCGGTCTAAGGGTCCAGGTCTAAGCTGGGGCCCGACCGAGCGCGAAAAGCAGGGGAGTCTGGAGAGCTGCATGGAGAACCGAGCACTGATCGAAACGTACCTGGCCGCGCGCAACGCCCGAGATCGGACCAGGCTCGCCGAGGTGTTGAGTGAGGACGTCGTGTACCTGGTTCCTTCCAGCCTGGGAGTCGACCCGCGGCACGGCGAGACCGCGATCGAGGCGCTGGCCGGCGCCGGAGCGGCCAAGTTCTTCGACCTCTCGACCATGGGTCGCAAGGTCAGGCGAATCACCGAAGCCGACGAGGTGGTGCTGGTGGAGGAAAGGCTGACCGCCAAGGCGCTCAACGGCAACGACTACGACAACGAGTACGTCTGGGTCCTCGAGGTCCGCGACGGCAAGATCGTCAGGGTCGTCGAGCACGTCGACACGCTGTACGCGGCCCGCACGCTGGGCATACCCACCTAGGCGCCAAGCCGCGTACAGCTCACCAGGAGGTCGGCTCCCGGCGTCGTCGGCTCAGAAGACGATCACGCCCCGGCCACCCCTCAGGTCGCCGGCGTCCATCGCGCGCTGGGCCTCGGCGACCTGCTCGGGCGGGTAGGTCGTCGGGGTGCGCAGTGCCAGCTTGCCTTCGGCCGCCAGCCGGGAGAGGTCTTCCAGCCAATCGGTGCGCTCGAGCACGGTGGTGACCATGATCGGCTTCACCGCGATGCCGCGGGGCTCCTCGTCGGGTTTCCAGAAGCGCACCGTGACCATGGCGCCGCCGTCGCGCACCGCGTCCAGCGCGTCTGCGTTCAGCACCGCCGTGTCGAAGACGCCGTCGACGCCCTCGGGAGCCACCTCGCGGACGGCGGCGGCAAAGTCGCCGCGGGGAACCACCTGGTCCGCTCCGAACGAGCGCACCAGCTCCGCGTCGTCCTCCTTCGCGTCGGCGATCACCCGCAGGCCGAGGTCCTTGGCGATCGCGATCACGTACGAGGCCAGAAGGCCGGCGCCGCCGCTGACGGCGAGGGTCTGGCCGGCGGAGAGGCCGAGCTCCTCGAGGCCGAGGCGAGCGGTGAGGCCGTTCATCGGCAGGGTCGAGGCCTGCTCGGCCGTCAGGCCGTCGGGGATCGGCACCACGCTGGCGGCGGAAACCACGATCTGCTCGGCCTGGGCGCCTCCCTCGGGGCGGCGGGGGGTGACCGCCGCCATCACCCGCTGCCCGAGCGCGAGCCGCTCCACGCCGGGCCCGACCGCGTCGACCACACCGGCGGCATCCCAGCCGGGGATCCAGGGGGCGGGCACCGTTTCGGCGTTGCCTTTCATGCGCAGGATCGTGTCGGCCGGGCTCACCTCGGCGGCGGCGACGGCGACCCGCACCTCGTTGGGGCCGGGCTCGGGCGTCTCGAGCTCGACCACCTCGAGCACCTCGTAGCTTCCAGGTTCGGTAATTCCGACGGCACGCATTCAGATGTTCCTTCCAGTGGGAGGGGCGGATAGGTGGGAAAAGGCGGAGAGGTCCTCCTCGCTCACGTCCTCAAGGCGCGAGGGGGACCAGCGCGGTTCGCGGTCCTTGTCGACGACCAGGGCGCGGATGCCCTCGACGAAGTCGGGCACGCCCATGAACGCGGTGCTGGTCTGCAGGTCCTGGGCCAGGCACTGCTCGAGGCTCTGCAGCCGGCTGGCCCGGCGGATCGCCCGCAGGGTCACTTCCTGGGCGGTCGGGGATTGCTGGCGGATCGCCGCGGCGGCGGCGCTCGCCGGCTCCCGCCCGTCGGCTTCGAGGGCGGCGACGATCGCCGCGGCGGAGGGGCCCGCGTAGGCGGGGTCGAGGATCTCGCGCTGGGCGAGGAGGGAGGCTGCGGGGGGCGGGGCGCTCTGGGCGAGGGCGTGGGCGATCGCCGTCTCGGGGTCGGTTGAGCGCAGCTCCTCGCGCAGGGCATCGAGGCGGGAGGAGTCCACGCAGACGTCGGCAAAGCCGCAGGCGATCGCGTCGCCGGCGCCGATCCGCGCCGCGCTCAGGGCCAGGTGCAGGCCCAGCTCCCCCGGGGCGCGGGCGAGCAGGAAGGGACCGCCGACGTCGGGGCAAAAGCCGATCCCGACCTCGGGCATCGACCAGAGCAGGCGCTCGGTCGCGACCCGGTGGCTGGCGTGGCCGCAGAGGCCGACGCCGCCGCCCATGACGATCCCGTCCATGAAGACGACGACCGGCTTGGGGTAGGCGGCGATGCGGGCGTCCAGGGCGTACTCCTCGCTCCAGAACTCCCGCGCCTGCCCGTCGCCGGCGAGGGCCGAGGAGCGGAACATGACGATGTCCCCGCCGGCGCACAGGCCGCGCTCGCCGCCGCCCTCGATCAGGACCGTCTCGACCGCCTCCTCGCTCTCCCAGCGCTGCAGCGCGGCGGTGATCGCGCGGACCATCGGGGTGTTCAGGGCGTTGATCGCCTGCGGGCGGTCGAGGGTGATGGTGCCGAGGCGGCCCTCGGCCCGGGTCGAGACGTTGCTCACAGGCCGAGTAGGGCTCGCGTCTGCGCCGGGGTTGCGACCGGACGCTGCAGCTCGCCCGCGATCCGCACCGCCCGCTCGACGAGCTGGGCGTTGTCGCGCGCGAGCTCTCCCCGGGCCCACATGACGTTGTCCTCCAGGCCGACCCGGATGTTCAGGTCCATCGCCATCGCGATCGTCGTGATCGGCAGCTGGGTCCGGCCTATCGAGCTGACGGCGAGGCGCAGCTGCTCGGCCGGGACCGGCAGGTTCCGCGCCCGCTCGACGAGGTCGACGAGGTTGGCCGCGGTGCCCCGCGATCCGCCCTGGGTCGGGGTGTGGAGGACGAAGTTGATGACGTAGGGCGGGTCGAGGATCTCGCGGGAGAGGAGGAACTCGACCTCCTCGAGCATCGCCGCGTTGTAGACCTCGAGCTCGGGGCGGATGCCGCGCTCGGCCATCTGGGCGGCGAAGTCGAGGATGTCGCTGCGGTGGTTCGGGAAGAACACCTGCTCGCCGCGGATGAAGAAGTTCAGCAGGCCCATGTTCAGCGAGCACATCTCCGAGGCCAGCGCGATCG
The DNA here is from genome assembly GCA_050180135.1 of Solirubrobacterales bacterium. Classification (GTDB taxonomy): domain Bacteria; phylum Actinomycetota; class Thermoleophilia; order Solirubrobacterales; family 70-9; genus VAYN01. The sequence continues at coordinate 4,156 of JBFXEM010000125.1, forward strand.
TGTTGCTGCGCTCGGCGACCGAGAGCAGCGGGCTGCCGCCGGTCGTCAGCTGGACGACGGCGTCGGTGCGCTCGCGCAGACCGTCGTGGATCCGCGCGTAGATCTCCGGGTCCATCGTGTTGGAGCCATCGGGGTTGCGCGCGTGGACGTGCAGGACGGTGGCCCCGGCCTTTGCCGCGTCGGTCCCCTGCGCGATGATCTCCTCCGGCTGCTCGGGGAGGTTGGGGTTCGCCTCCTTGCCATGGATGCCGCCGGTCAGCGCCACCGCGATGATCACCGGCGGACGGCCGCCGCCCTGCTCACCCGCCACCGCTCAGCTCCCCATCTCGACGATCGCCCGGCCGACGATCTCGCCCTCGGCCAGCATCCGGTACGCCTCGCCGGCCTGCTCGAGCCCGAAGCGCCGGCTGATCACCGAGTCGAGCGCCAGGGACCCGTTGACCGCCATCCGCATCAACTCGGGGAGATCGATTCGCGGCCTCCCCCCAAACGATCCCAGCAGCTGCAGCTTGCGGCGGACCAGGCGGGTGATTTCGACCTCGCCGGCGACGCCGACCGGCGCGATGCCGACGGCGACGACGCGGCCGCCGTCGGCGGCCATCTCGGTCGCCTGGCGGAACGTGGTCGGATGCCCGATCGCCTCGAAGACCACCTCCGAGCCGCGTCCCTCGGTCAGCTCGCGCACCCGCTCGACGGCATCCTGCTCGGCGGCGTTGACCACCGCGCTCGCACCGGCCTCCAGGGCCGCCTCGAGCTTGTCGGCGGCGAGATCGACGGCGATCACGCTGGCGGCCCCGAGCGCCCGCGCGACCTGGACGATGCTGACCCCCACCCCGCCGGCTCCAAGCACGGTGACGCTCTCGCCGGCCTCGACGGCGCCGACGTGATGGGCCGCACCGAACGCGGTCAGCAGGGCGCAGCCGAAGATCGTCGACTCCGCCGTCGGCAGCCCGTCCGGGATCGGGGCTGCCGCCAGCGCCGGCATCACGGCGAACTCGCTGAGCCCGCCCATCGAGTACATCCACACCGGGTCCCCGGCGGCGTCGAAGAGTCGCGTCTTGCCGTCGTAGAGGGTTCCGTTGAGGCGGTTGTGGGCGAAGAACGGTTCGCAGAGCTCTTCGCGCCCCTGGCGGCACTGCGCGCACGCTCCGCAGGGCATGATGAAAGCCCCCGCGACCCGTTGCCCCGGGCTGAGCGAGTCGACGCCCTCCCCCACCGCGGCAACGGTGCCCGAGACCTCGTGCCCGAGGACGCAGGGAAACGGGAAGGGGACCGAGCCGTCGTGGATGTGGAGGTCGGTGTGGCAGACGCCGCAGGCCGCCACCTCGACCATGATCTCTCCGGGGCCGGGCTCGGGCCGGCGGAGCTCCTCGATCACGAACGGCCCGGAGCGTTCGCGGACTACGGCTGCCTTCATCGGCCTCACCGCCCCCTAGGGCCGGATCACGAGCTTGACGTGAGGCCCGTTTCTCTGCCGCTCCCACGCCTGCGCGACGTCGTCGAGCGGAACCTCGTCGACCGGCACGAGCAGGTCGCCGGCCTCGCTCATCTCGCACATCGACGCGAACGCCTTGGCCCGCTCGGCGACAGGGGTGTGGTAGTTGATGTGGGGAAGGATCGAGATGCCGCGATTGCGCAGCGCCCGGGCCGGGAGCTCGGCATGCAGGCCGGCCGAGCCGCCGATCTGGATCACCCGGCCGAACTCGGCCATGGCCCCGATCGTGAGCTCGATCGGCTCGGCCCAGAGCAGGTCGAGCACGAGGTCGAAGCCGCCGTCCGCCGCCTCACCATCGCGGCGGCGACCTCCTCGCGGTCACCTCCGAGCCGGACGGTCGCGTCGGCGCCGAGCTCGACGCAGCGGGCCAGGAGCCCCTCGTCGCGGGCGGCGGCGACGACCCGCCCGGCACCGAGTCGCCTCGCGACCTGGACGCCGATCTGGCCGACGATGCTGCTGGCGCCGAGGATCAGGACGGTCTCGCCCTCGCTCAGCTTGCCCTTCCACTCGAGCCCCGTCCAGGCGGCGAGGCCGGCGATGCCGAACGGCATCGCCGTCGCCGCGGAGATCCCCTCGGGGATGTCCATCAGGTCCTCGTCGGCGACGAGGCAGTACTCGGCGAAGGAG
>JBFXEM010000126.1:0-6263 GCA_050180135.1 Solirubrobacterales bacterium
TGCTCAGCGTGCTCGGCCGCCGCGCTCGCCAGGTGGCGGCGATCATCGCCGGCGTCGGCTTCGGCTTCTTCATCGACGAGCTCGGCAAGTTCATCACCGCCGACAACAACTACTTCTTCAAGCCCGCCGCCGGGATCATCTATCTGGTCTTCGTGCTGCTCTTCCTCGCCTCGCGCGCCTTCCGGAACCACCGCGGGCTGAACGAGGGCGAGCGGATCCGCAACGCGATCGAACTGGTCGGCGAAGCCACCACCCAGGGCAGCGTCGCCGAGGAGAACCGCGAGCGCGCCTACGGCCTGCTGGCCGAAGTCCCTGCCTCGAACCCGCTGCGCGAGCCGCTCGCCGCGCTGGTCGGCCAGGTCGACACGCGGCCGAACCCGAGGCCGAGCTGGTTTCGCCGCGCCGCCGACGCGCTCGCCGCCCGCTATCTGGACTGGACCGAACGCGGCTGGTTCCACGGCGTCGTGATCGCGATCTTCGCGCTCTGGGCGCTGGGCTCGATCCTCGCCCTGATCGGGCTCGTCTTCGGCGGCTTCGACGCCGACGCCGCCCGCCACGGCTTCCACACCGACTCGATCGAGCACATGGCCTTCGTCAACTGGGCGAGCGTCGCCTCGACCGCGGTCTCGACCGCCTTCCTCGTGATCGCCCTGGAGCGGCTGCTGCGCCACGACCGTCTCGACGCCTACGAGTGGCTGACCCGGGCGCTGATCGTCTCGATCTTCATCACCCGCGTCTTCTCCTTCGTCGAGTCCCAGTTCGGCGCCGTCTTCGGGCTCGCGGTCGACGTCCTGCTGCTGGTCTCGGTGCGGCTGATGGCTAAGCAGGAGCGTCGTCGCCGGCGCCAACCGGCGCCGGCTCGGGCTCCGCAGCCTCCGCCTCGACTCGCTGGCGAAGCGGCGCCTCCAGCACCCGGCTGAGCACCGGCACGTCGAGGAAGCCCTCGACGCTGGCGTAGAGCATCGCGATCCGCGGCAGGTCGGCGACGTCGTCGATCACGATCGAGCGCGGCACCCACTCGGGCCCGAACTTCTGGTTGAAGTCGCGCAGGCTCTGGATCTGGAAGAAGGGGTTGAGCCCCTTAGCCATCAGCCGCTGCAGTTTGCCGGCCAGCCCCGCCCCTTCGGCGCTGTCGAGCAGCCGGCCCCAGGCGGCGAAGTTGAGCGAGAGCCGCCGGAAGCCGCGCGAGCCGAGCGCCAGCGCCGCCTCGGCGATCAGGAACTCGGTCATCCCGTTGGCCGCGTCGGGGCGGCGGCGCATCAGGTCGAGCGAGTAGCCGGGTTCCTCGCCGTAGACCGGGACGAAGCGGAGGAAGCCGGCGACCCGGCCGGAGCGCTCTCTGGCGATCGCGATCACGAAGTCCGGGTTGGTGCCCTCGACCTCCTCGCCCAGCTCCATCGTGAAGCCCCGCTCGGGCGAGCCGTCGCGCCACTCGGCGCTGATCTCGTTCAGCTCGTCGATCAGCTCCTGGCTCGCCTCGGTCTCGGCGATCAGCTCGAACGTGTGGGCTTTGGAGACGTGCTTGACGGCGGTCCGCGCCGCCTTCATCTCGGCGCCCTCGAGGGTGAACTCGTCGGGATGGACGATCGCCTCGTCGCCGAGGTAGATCGGGTGCATGCCGCGCTCCCGGTAGAGGTCGGCGTCGGCCTCGCGCACGGCGAAGAAGGCGACCCGCCAGCCGCGTCCGGCGCAGAAGGCGAGGAACTCGTCGATCGTCCGCGCCGTGTCTGCGGGCGGGCCGATCGGGTCGGCGGCGACCATCGCGGTCCCGCGCACGTAGAGGTAGGCGACGAGCGAGCGCCCGTCGGCGGAGAAGAAGTAGCTCTTGTCGCGGCGCAGGGCGAAGTAGTCGAGGGTGTCGTCGCCCCAGCGGCGGACGATCTCCTCGGCCTTGCGTCGGCGCTCTGCGCTCGGCGGCTCGGCCTGGACGAAGGTCCGCAGCAGCAGGAACAGGAAGCTCAGCAGCCCGATCACGCCGAGCATGATCAGCGTGATTTCGAAGAAATCGCCGAAGACCTCGCGCCCGTAGGAGTAGGGGCCGTCGAGCCCGATCATCCCCTTGAACGCGGTTTCGACGTTGCCCCAGAAGGTGAGGTCGGGAGTGACGTGCTCGCGCTCGGCGAACAGGGTGATCGAGGTGAAGAGGAAGACGCCGACCAGGTAGACCGGGACGAAGACCGCCGCCTGCAGCAGCGAGCCGGGGTCGCCCTGGGCGCGGAAGTCCTGGCGGAACCAAATGAGCGCCGCCAACATGCCGGCCGAGAGCAGGACCGAGATCGGGTCGGGGCCGTGGATCAGGTGGACGACCGCGGCGGCGGCGAAGAGGATCACCGCGATCGCCCAGGCGCGGCGCTTGCCGCGGGCGAGCCCGCGGGCGACGGCGAGGATCCCCAGCCCGATCGCCACCGAAGCGATCAGCCCTGCGGAGCGGCCGCCACCCTCGATGAAGCTGAAGTGGCCGATGTCGAATCGCAGCGAGGTAGCGGTCGGCAGCAGCGAGAAGATCGCGACGATCACGCTGAGCCAGGCGAGCGGCCGCAGCGACTTCGCCCGGCCGGCCTGCGGCGGCAGCGCCGCCGCGGCGGCGATCGCCGAGCGTTCGGCGGCGGCGAGGTCGGCATCGTCCTCCTCGGCCTCGGGCGCGGCAAACGCGTCGGCCGAGGGCGCGCCGTCGGAGGCGACCGCGGCGGAGCCGTCGGCGCCCTCCTGGCCCTCGGGGCGCAGGGTGGGGAAGAGGATCACGTCGCGGATCGCCTCGGCGCCGGAGATCAGCATCACCAGCCGGTCCATCCCGATCCCCAGCCCGCCGGTCGGCGGCAGCCCGTACTCGAGCGCCTTCACGTAGTCGTCGTCGACCGGTTCGCCCTCCTCGTCGCCGCCGGCCTGCAGGTCGGCCTCGGTCTGGAAGCGTTCGGCCTGGTCGACCGGGTCGTTCAGCTCGCTGTAGGCGTTGGCGAGCTCGCGGCCGGCGACGACCAGCTCGAAGCGCTCGGTCAGTTCGGGGTCGTCGCGGTGGGCGCGGGCCAGCGGCGAGACTTCGCGCGGGTGGTCCATCACGAAGGTCGGCTCGACCAGCTTCGCCTCGGAGCTGTCGTCGTAGACCTCGGCCATGATTTTCCCCGCGCCCCAGCCGTCGAGGTACTCGACGCCGCGGTCGTCGGCGATCTTCCGCGCCTCGGCGACCGGCATCGAGGGGTGCATCTCGACCCCCGTGTTCTCCTTGATCAGCTCGGCCATCGTCGCCCGCCGGTAGGGCGGCTTCAGGTCGACGTCGCGGCCGTTGATCTGGACCACCGTGGTCCCGATCGCGTCTTCGCAGGAGGCGGCGATGATCGCCTCGGTCAGGTCCATCATGTCGTGGTAGTCGCCGAACGCCTGGTAGGCCTCGAGCAGCGTGAACTCGGGGTTGTGGCGGGTGTCGAGCCCCTCGTTGCGGAAGACGCGGCCGATCTCGAAGACCCGGTTCATGCCGCCGACGATCAGCCGCTTCAGCGGCAGCTCGAGCGCGATCCGCAAGGTCATGTCGATGTTCAGCGCGTTGTGGTGGGTGATGAACGGTTTCGCCGCGGCGCCACCGGCCTGGCCCAGCAGGACCGGCGTCTCGACCTCGGTGAACCCCTGCTCGGTCAGCACCCGGCGGGTCGTCGCGATCACCGAGGAGCGGATCCGGAAGACCCGGCGCGAGTCCTCGTCGAGGGTCAGGTCGAGGTAGCGCTGGCGGTAGCGGGTCTCCGGGTCGGCGACTCCGTGGCGCACGTCGGGCAGGGCCCGCAGGCTCTTGGAGAGCAGCTCGAACTTGGCGACGCGGACGGTCAGCTCGCCGTGGTTGGAGGCGATCACGGTGCCCTCGACACCGATCCAGTCGCCGAGGTCGAGGTCGGAGAACTCCTGCAGCTCGTCGCCGCCGACCGCGTCGCGGGTCGCCATCAGCTGGATCTTGCCGCTCTCGTCCTGGAGGTCGGCGAAGTCGAGGCCGCCGTGGCGGCGCTCGCCCAGCACCCGGCCGGCGATCCTCACGACCTTGCCGGTATCGGTGCCGGCCTCGATCTCCCCGTACTCGGCGCGGATCGCCGCCGCGGTCGTGTCGCGGTCGAAGCGCACCGGGTAGGGCTCGATCCCGCGCTCGCGCAGGGCGTCGAGCTTGGCCAGCCGGTGCGCCCGGGTCTGCTCCTGGAAGGCAGCGCGCTCGGCGCCTTCCTCACCGGCCGCTGGCCGCGCGGACTCGATCTCGTCGTTCTCCTCGGCGGCCATCGGGCTGATCCTACGGGCCGCTCAGGCGGGTGCCGGGGTGGGCTCGACGGGTTTCTGACCGGGTGGCTCGGCCTGCGCCCGCGAGCGGGAGAGGATCGCCATCCCACCCAGCGCCGCGCCCAGCGCGACCACGGTGCCGACGATCTGCAGCGGCGTCGTGTGCAGCGACTCGTTCAGCAAGGTGACGCCGATCAGCACGCTGGCGATCGGGTCGAAGGCGAGCGCGGTGGCGACGGCGGGGGCCAGCGCCCCGGTGTTCAGGGCCAGCTGGTTGAGGGTCATCGAGGCGTAGCCGACGACGACGAGCGCGTAGAGCTGCCAGTGCGTGAAGATCCCGAGCAGGTCGTCGCCGAACTGGTCGGCGACCACCTTGGTCAGCGCCGCCGAGAGCGCGAAGAGGACCCCGGTCGCGGTGCCGAGCAGGGCCGCCCGTCGCGGCGCCGAGCCGAAGCGGCCGAGGATCACCAGGGGCACGCAGACCGCGGCGCAGACCCCGATCGTCGCCAGCCACTGACCCAGTGGCGCGTCGTCGCGCCCACCCGACGGCTCGGCGATCGTCAGGAAGGCGATCAGGGCGACGACGACGAGCAGCGCCGCGCCGACGTCGAGCCGTTTGACCCGCTGGCCGGTGAGCTTGGCGCCGAGAGGCAGCGCGAAGACCACGGTGGAGACCAGCAACGGCTGCACGACCGCCAGTCGCCCGATCGCCAGCGCCACCGCCTGGCAGAGGAAGCCGAGTGCGTCGGCGGCGATCCCAGCCAGCCAGACCGGCCGCTTCGCCATCTGCACCAGCAGCCCCGCCCCTTCGCTGGAGACCGGCTTTTCCAGCCCCGCCCGCTGCTGCAGCACCGTCCCGAAAGCAAAAAACAGCGCCGCGACAAGGGCAAGGACAATGTCCACGCCGCCACCCTACGCTAGCGGTCGCAGAGCCAAGCAGGTCGGGGGACGCAGGGAAGCGAGGCGAGGGGAGCGCACTTCAGTGCGTGACCCGAGCCGAGCGACCGGGGACCCCGAGATGCGCCGGCTATGTGACCGCTAGTAGCCCGCGGGATGGCGGGCGACGAAGCTGCCGCTGCCGTCGCTGCGCAGGTCTTCGTGCCAGCGGGGGCCGGTTTCGCCGCTGTTGCCGGAGGTGTCCCAGCGGATGCCGGCGATCACCGCGTAGGCGTGGCCGGGGTTCGTGTAGACGGTGATCCAGCGGCCTTCGCCCGCGGTGCCCCACTTTTCGAACGGGCCGGAGGGGAGGGGGCTGTCGAGGAACTTGCCGCCGCGCAGCGCGTAGGAGACGGCACCGGAGCAGTCGTAGCCTTTGTCCCACCAGCGGGCGTGGCCGCCGCCGTAGATGTAGGGCTTGCGGCTGATCTTGTTGGCCGCGGCGATCACGGCCTTGACCCGGGGCGGCGCGCTCTTCGGCGGGATCACGATTCCGCTGGGGAGCAGGCGGGCTTTCGCCGTCGGGGTGCAGACGTCGATTTCGGCCGGAGACATGCCGCCGGTGGTGCACTTGGCCGAGGCGCCGGTCGGGCCCGCGATCGCGAGCACCGAGAGAACCGCAATCACCGCGATTCCGAGCTTCAGCTTCAAGTTGTGGCGCAAACCGATCTCCTTCGTCGGCCTACGGGGTTAGCTGTCGGGCTGGCGCTGAAGGAAGCTCGCGCCCCCACCTATAGCGGTGAGTTAGCCCCGAAAACGTGGTTCCCCCGCTCCCCGCCGCACGCTTGGCATTGGGGATTCGGCGTTCCGGTCTTTCGGACTCGCGGCAGTGTAGACGATCGTCCGGCGTTCTGCTCATGAAACGCAAACACTTGCGTTGAATACGCTCGCACATCCCGGAATCCTGTCTGCAGCACGGCTGGTAGCTTGCCCTTTGGAAAGGAACTTTCAGGCCGCACCGCTCTGCTCACCGGCGCCACCGGCGGTCTTGGCCGGGCGATCGCCCAGGCGCTCGCTGCGCGCGGCGCGACGCTGCTGCTGAGCGGCCGCCAGGGGGAGGCGCTGGCGGCGCTGGCCGC
>JBFXEM010000127.1:0-6215 GCA_050180135.1 Solirubrobacterales bacterium
TCAGCTTCATCACCTCGACGATCGCCACCGTCTCCCCGGCCGCGACCCGCCCGCCAACCTCGACGAACGGAGGCGCTCCAGGCGACGGAGCCCGCCAGAACAACCCAACGGAAGGAGACTCGATCTTGGTTCCGCGGGCCGTCTCCTCCGCGGGTCCTGTCGCCGCAGGGGACCCCCCACCCCCTCCGGTAGCTAAAGCTTCCTCGGGGGTGGGCCCCCCTACGGCGCCACCCCCGGAGGAGACGGCAGAAGCCGGCGGAACAGGAGCGGCCGCAGGTGCGGGCGGAGCGGCAGGCGCCATCGCGGCGTCGGGCAGCGGATCGCGCGAGACGTGCAGACGATCGTCGCCCACGGTCACGACCATCTCGCGCCAGTCGCTGCGCTCGAAGGCGTCAAGAAGCGCCTTGATGGTTTCTGGGGTCATCTCCATAGGGCGCGTTCTCCTCCGTCGCTTTGGTGGCGAGCAAGTTCGATGATAGGTGCGTGAAGATCGACTTCCAACGGGCGATGACCGCGCCGCCGGGCGCCTGCGAGGTGGTCTTGGTGCGCCACGGAGCCTGTGACCCGCCGGCCCCGGACGGCCTGATCGGCGGCCGCAGCGACCCGCCGCTGAACGAGCGCGGGCGCGAAGAGGCGGCCGCGGCAGGCGAGCGCCTCTCGCGCGAGAACGTGGCCTCGGTCTTCATCTCCCACCTGCGGCGCACCGAGCAAACGGCGGCCGCGATCCTCGCGCGCCACCCGCTCGAGCCGGCGGTCGCCGAGGACATCGGCGAGATCTACCTCGGCGAGTGGGAGGGTCACGGAATCCACTCCCGCGGCGAACGGGGCGACCCCGAGCTGGTCCGCGTCTTCGCCGAGCAGCGCTGGGACCTGATCCCGGGGGCTGAGCCCCTCGACGGCTTCGGCGAGCGGGTGCGGCGCGGGATCGAGGCGGCCGCCGACACCGGCGCCGATGGCGAGATCGTGGTCGTGGTCACCCACGCCGCCGTGATCGCCGAGTTCTGCCGCCAGATCACCAGCAGCGAACCGTTCGCCTTCCTGCTCAACTCCAACGGCTCCCTGACCCGAGCCATGCGGATGGCCGGCGGCGATTGGAAGCTGCTCAGCTTCAACGACACCGAGCACATCCACGCCTTCCACAGCCGAGCCGGCGCGGGTGTCGAGGGGGATGGTCTGAAGGGCTGACATCGGTTCGGTGGCGGGCCGCGGTTGGCGGCCCCGGGGATAGAAATACACGGGATCGGGCGGGTTCCCGAGCGCCCCGGCCGCCGTGGCTGTGGTTACCCCAACGCGCCCGGTTCGGGGCCCGGCGGGGGCGCCCTCCAGAGGCGAGGATCGAACGGTCCGCAACCAGATGGAGGGATGGAGATGAGTGAGGGCAACGGCCGGGTCGCCGGCAAGGTCGCGGTGATAACCGGCGCCAGCAGCGGGATCGGGCGGGCGTCGTTCGAGCTCTTCGGGCGCGAGGGCGCCAAGGTCGTCGGCACCGCGCGGACCGAGTCGAAGCTGCGGGAAGGACTTGACGCGGTCGAGGCCGCGGGCGGCGAGGGGATCGTCATGCCCGCCGACCTCGAGGACGAGGGGACCGCCGAGAATGTGATCGGGGCGGCGATCGAGCAGTACGGCCGCGTCGACATCCTCGTCTGCAACGCCGGCGTCGGCTGGCAGTACGGGGAAGAACACCCGGGCACGATGGCGGCGATCCACGAGGCCTCGCTGGAGAACTGGCGCGACGTGATCGGCGGCGTCGACCTCGAGGGCTACTTCACGATGATCCACGCGGCGCTGCCGCACATGATCGAGCAGGGCTCCGGCGCGATCGTCAACGTCGCCTCGATGGCCGGCGTCACCGGCCTCTACGACGGCCACGCCTACACGGCCGCCAAGGGGGCGATCGTCAACCTCACCCGCTCGCTGGCGATCACCTACGCCAAACAGGGCATCCGCGCCAACACGGTCTGCCCCGGCTTCATCGACACGCCGATGATCGCGCCGGTGGTCGGCGCCTTCGACGACCCGGCCACGGCCAGCGCGCTGTGCCCGATGGGTCGTCCCGGCAAGCCGGAGGAGATGGCCTACGCGGTCCTCTACCTCGGCTCCGACGAGTCCACCTACTGCACCGGGACGGTGCTGCTCGCCGACGGCGGCTGCACCTCCAGGAGCTTCCCCGCCTGAGCGGCCGCGAGCCGCCGGGCACGTCCCCACCACTGAAAGAGGAGAGAGATGAGCACTGACAACGGCGGCCGCGTCGCCGGCAAGGTCGCGGTAATAACGGGAGCGAGCAGCGGCATCGGCCGCGCCTCGTTCGAACTGCTCGCCCGCGAGGGCGCCAAAGTCGTCGGCACCGCCCGCCGCGAGGAGAAGCTGCAAGAAGCGCTGGACGCGGTCGAGGCCGCGGGCGGCGAGGGGCTGATCGTCGCCGCCGACCTCGAGCGCGACGACACCGCCGACAAGGTGATCAAGGCGGCGATCGACGCCTACGGCCAGATCGACATCCTCGTCTGCAACGCGGGCGTCGGCTGGCAGTACGGCGAGGAACACCCGGGCACGATGGCGGCGATCCACGAGGCCTCGCTGGAGAACTGGCGCGACGTCGTCGGCGGCGTCGACCTCGAGGGCTACTTCACGATGATCCACGCCGCCCTCCCCCACATGCTCGAGCGCGAAAGCGGCTCGATCGTCAGCGTCGCCTCGATGGCCGGCCTGACCGGCCTCTACGACGCCCACGCCTACACCGCGACCAAGGGCGCGCTGGTCAACCTCACCCGCTCGATGGGGATCACCTACGCCAAACAGGGCGTGCGCGCCAACTGCGTCTGCCCGGGCTTCATCGACACGCCGCTGATCGAACCGGCGATCGGCCTCTTCAACGACGACGCGACCCGCTGGGCGATGGTCCCGATGGGCCGGGCCGGCACCGCCGAGGAGATGGCCTACGCGGTGCTCTACCTCGGCTCCGACGAGTCCAGCTACTGCACCGGCACGGCGCTGCTGGCCGACGGCGGCTGCATCTCGCGCTCGTTTCCGGGAGGCTGAGGGGCACCGATGCGCTCCGTACCGATCGATCAGCTGACGGTGGGCGACGCCGCGGAATCGCGCAAGACGATCTCCGAGTCCGACGTCTACCTGTTCGCCGGCATCACCGGCGACTTCAACCCGATGCACGTCGATCACGAGTACGCCAAGGGGACGCCGTTCGGCGCCCGGGTGGCGCACGGCCCGCTGACGCTCTCGCTCTGCGCGGGGCTGCTCGGGACCGAGCTGCCCGGGCTCGGCACGGTCGCCGTCTCCAACTACATCGAGTACAAGGCGCCGGTCTTCTTCGGCGACACGATCAGGGTCCGGGTCGAGGTGGGAAGCCTCGACCCGGAGCGCAACCGGGCGACGATGGCGATCACCTGGACCAACCAGGACGGCGTCCTGGTCGCCGCGGGCTCGATGGTCGTCAAGCCCCCGCGCGAGCCGGTCTCGCTCTAGCCCCCGGGTAGGCTCGGTGGGTGGCCCCCGGCTCCCGAACCAAGGCGAAGAGGGCTCCCGAGCCCGCTCGCCGGCGGGTGGAGATCGCCGACGCGGCTCTGCGCGTACTGGCCGCCGAGGGCTCGCGCGGGCTCACCCATCGTGCGGTCGACGAGGCGGCCGGGCTGCCCTCCGGCTCGACCTCCAACCACTTCCGCACCCGCGAGGCGCTGCTGGAGGCCGCGGCGGCGCGCCACGCCGAGCTCGACATGCCGCCGGCCGAGGCGGTGGCGGCGCTGGAGGAAGCGACCCTGACCCGCGCGCAGGCGCGCGAGCTGGTCCTCGCCGGCCTCGGCCCAATCGTCGACCCACAGAACCGAGAGCTGCTGATGGCGCGCTACGAGCTGATCCTCGAGGCGACCCGCCGTCCCGCCCTGCACGAGGTGATGGAAGGCTCCCGCGCGCGCTTCGTCGAGCTGGCCGAACTGCTCCTGCGCGCGACCGGCTGCAAGACCCCCCGAGCCCACGCCGCCCAGCTGATCGCCCTGCTCGACGGGATCGCCGCCGACCAGCTGCAGGCGAGCGCCTCGACCCTCGGCCACGCCGGGATCGAGGAAGCGGTCGACCACTTCCTCGCCTGCTGCTGACTCCGTTGTTCCTTTGCCGTCCTATGACCAGCAAAGGACAACGGAGCCGCCCCGCCCCTAGCGGTCGCGACCCAAGGTGAGGCCGGAGAGGCCGATGCCCCCGTCGACCGGGATCCAGGTCCCGGTCACGTAAGCGGCGGCGTCGGAGCAGAGGAAGGCGACCACGGAGGCGACCTCCCCGACCGCGGCGAACCGCCCGGCGGGGATCGCGGCGAGGGCACGGTCGCGCACTTCGACTGGCATCGCCGCCACTTTCTCGGTCTCGACCATGCCCGGCAGCACCGCGTTGACGGTGACGCCGTCGGCCGCCAGCTCCAGCGCCAGCGTCCGCACCAGCCCGAGCAACCCCGCCTTGCCGGCGGCGTAGGCGGCCTGGCCGGCGAGCCCGTCGGTGGCGGCGGTCGAGGAGATCGCCACGACCCGGCCCCTCCCCCGCTCCCGCATCCCAGCCAGGGCCGGCTGCAGCGACAGAAACGCGCCGGTCAGGTTGACGTCCAGTTCGCCGCGCCAGGACTCCTCGCTGACCTTCTCGGCCGGCGCGATCCGGTCGACGATCGCGGCGTTGGCGACCACGGCGCCGATCGGGCCCAGCCGCTCCTCCGCCTCGGCGTGCGCCACCCGTCCTGCCTCCGCCTCTCTCACGTCCCAGGCAAGGGAGATCGACTCTCCCCCTCCTTTTTGAACCAACTCCGCGGTTCCCTCAGCGCCCGCAAGATCCGCGGCGGCGACGGCCCAACCCTGCTCCGCCAGCTCCAGGCAGATCGCCCGCCCGATCCCTCCGGCCGCGCCGGTGACCAGGGCACACGCACCACCTTCCTGCAAATCGGAGGTGGTGCGTGTGCCCTGGTCGCTCACGCCTGCTCCGCCCGCTCCAACCCGTACCGCCGCCAGTACTCGTCCGGGATCTTCTCCGGGTCCTTGTACCAGTACCAGGTGCAGGGATCGTGGTCGAAGTCCCGCGGCGGCTGCGAGGGGTACAGCGGCAGCCCGTACCAGCGGATCGGCAGCAGCTCGTTCATGAAGGCGCAGTGGGTGCAGTAGAGCGGGAAGCCCTCGCGACCGTAGGACCAGTCGTGCGCTTCTTCGGTCACCCCGTAAGGGTCCTCGCCGCTGTAGGCGCCGTTGCGCCAGAGCCGCTGGCCGGAGCCGCAGGGGTTCATCTCGAAGGTGAACTTCTCCTCGTCCTCGCTGACCGTGAAGGCGCCGGGGTTCTGGCCTTTGCCGCTGGTCGAGTGGGCGCGCCAGGTCGCCGCCAGCGCCTCGACGACGTCGCGGCGGTCGCGCTCGAGGATGCTGCCGGTGTCCCGCTTCCAGCCGCGCTTCAGCGACTCCTCCCAAGCCTCGCCGACCCCCTCGTCGCCCAGCTTGCCCTGGATGTAGGTGACCAGGCCCAGCATCGACTCGGCCATCAGGTCGTGCAGGAAGCGCCACTCGTGCCGCATCCCCTTGCAGAGCTCCAGCGCCAGCTCGTGCTCGCCGGCTTCGATCGCCGCGATCGCCCGGTCCATCGTCGGCTCGGACATCCGCCGCAGCTCCGCGTCCGTGAACCAGCGCTCATCCGGCATCGAAGTGCTCCTTCAGCTTGAACTTCTGCACCTTGCCCGACGGGGTCAGCGGAAGCTCGTCCAACACCCTCAGGTGGGCGGGGATCTTGTAGCGCGCGACCCGGCCCTGCATCTGCTCGCGCAGCTCCTCGTGGGACAGCGACGCCCCCTCGACGAGCCGCACGTAGGCGGCGCAGACCTCGCCGTAGCGCTCGTCGGGCACGCCGATCACGGCCGCGTCGGCGACCGCCTCCAGCTCGCGAATCGCGTTCTCGATCTCGGCCGGGTAGATGTTCTCGCCGCCGCGGATGATCATCTCCTTGGCGCGACAGGTGATCGAGATGTATCCGTTGCTGTCCATCGTCGCCAGGTCGCCGGAGCGCAGGAAGCCGTCGGGGCCGATCGCGTCCGCGGTCGCCTCCGGGTTGTCCCAGTAGCCCTTCATGACCAGGGCGCTGCGGGTGCGCAGCTCGCCCTCGACCCCGATCGGGACGGGCTCGGTCCCCCCCGGCTCGACCACGTCGACCTCGACGTGCGGCAGCGGCGGCCCGACCGTGGTCGTCTGCAG
>JBFXEM010000128.1:0-6183 GCA_050180135.1 Solirubrobacterales bacterium
ACGTACTAAGGCAGGCCGAATCGGGTACTGCAGTGTTAATTTATGGCGACTTGCCACCGGCAAAGATCCGGTTGCGGCCGTTCTTCCAAGAGGCGAGCCTGCGAGAGCTGAGCGCAGCATCGCCCGGGAGCGCAGAAGCGCGGGAGGTGCAGTGATGACCCTCGATCACGGTCTAGGTACGGAGCCTCCCTCCGGGTCCGCCCCTGCGCACGATCCCGAACCCAACCCCCAAAGGCGCGCACCACTGGGCGAGGAGGCGGTGCCGATGCGGACCCTCGCCGACCGCCAGCTCGAGGAGGAAAATCGGGCGCGACTGCAGCCGGTGATCGGCCGCCGCAGTCGCCTCCGGCCGCAGCTGCGCCGACCCGCCCTGCCTCGGCCGCGGGGGGGCCGGGCGCTGCTCGCTGTCGTGGCTCCCTGCGCGCTTCTGGCGCTCCTCCTCCTGGTCCTCGCCCAGGGCGGCGGCGAGCGCCGGCCCGATCCAGAGAGAGTCGAGGGACGCTCTGCCCCCGGGCCAGCCGCCCCGCTGGCGAGCGCCATCCCACCGAAGAAGACGACCACCGACCGGGCTGCGACACGCACCCGGCGCCGGGCGGCCCTACGTGACCAACAACAGGCTGCCCGGCGCCGGGCGAGGCGACAGCAACGCGAGCACCAGGCGGCGGCACGGCGGGAGGCGCAGCCAGCGGAAGCGGCAGCGACCACCCCCGCGCCCGAAGCGCCGTTGGTGAGCGCGGTGGCGAGTGAGCCGCCGAGCGAAGCGGCGCCGCCGTCGACCGCCCCTGTCACGACCGAATCACCACCTCCGAGCTCAGCTCAGAGGGAGTTCAACTTCGAGCGCTAGCTGCATCGGCCGCAGGATCAAAGAGGAGACAAGGATGAGATCAGCGAGAAGGTCAACCAAGCGACAGTCGACCGCGGTGATCACCACGTTGCTGGTGGCGGTTTTGGCGGGAGCGACTTTCGCCAGCGGAGCAAGCGCTGCTCCGTCGAAGTTCATCTACGAGACCTGCGATTCGGCGTTGCCGGGCGGGAACCCGCCATCGGCGAGTTTCACGGTGAACCCCGGGGTGCCGATGACGCCGTTCCAGACTTGCGCATCCCCGGGCGGCGCAATCGGCATCACGGAGACCGGGCCGGCGTCGACGACCTTTGCCTATTGGTCGATCGGTATTCCGGCGACGCCGAGCGGCTACGTCGAAACGTTGGCGGTGTCGGCGGCGGCCTGCGGCCTGGGGGCCGCCAACAACCACACCTTCGTCTACGAACAGGGCTGGCCGGGAGGCTGCGCCGGGGAGACGCAGCGGATCTTCCGAGTCCATAGCGAACCGAACTTCTTTCAGAGCGGAGCCGGTTTCAACATCCTGATGAACTGCGACGGCAATGTCGGACCGTGCAACGCCGGCCCGACGATCTGGGCCCGCTACATCACGGCTACGCAGGTGGACGTAAAACCGCCGACGTTGTCGGGCCTCGAAGGCTCGATCCTGGCCGGCGGGGTGCTGCGGGGCGATCAGGATCTCCGGGTGAGCGGCGCCGACGTTGGCGGCGGGGTGAGCAGAATCGAGATCGCGGTCAACGGCCTGCCAGCGGGGCCGCCGGCGGTCGCCAATTGCAACCTGGCGACGGTGAAAAACCCAAACGTCGACGGGACGGTCGCGCTGACGCCGACGCCCTGCCCGACGAAACTCAAAGGCGAATGGAATCTCGACACGAGCGCGTATCCGTTCCAGGGCGGCGCCAATACCGTGCAGGTCTGCGTGTCGGACTTCTCGACGATCACCGATGCCAACCGGACCTGCTCGACCCCCCAGGCGATCACCGTCGACAACAGTTGCACCGAGTCCGCGGTGCCCGGCGGCGAAGTGATCAGTGCCCAGTTCGCCGGGTCCCGCAAGGAAGAGGTGACCGTTCCGTTCAACTCCTCGGCCAAGGTGGTCGGCGAGCTCTCCAACAACGCTGGCGACGCGGTCAGCGGCGCGACGATCTGCGTGCAGATGCAGACTCAGGGATCGCGGGGAGGACCAAGGCCGGTCGGCACGGCGACGACGTACGCCCGCGGGCATTTCGTCTTCAAGGTTCCGCCTGGCCCGAATCGAAAGGTACTGGTCGGATACCGGGTCAACCGCTTCCAGGTCGCGCGCTCGATCCGCTATTACGCCCACGCCAAACCGAAGCTGAAACTCTCGGCCGGCAAGGTGGAGAACGGTGCGGAGATCAAGATCCGGGGCACGCTCCCCGGTCGTCGGGCCGGTGGCCGCGTCGTCGTCCTGCAGGCGAGCGCTCTGCATTCCTCGCGTTGGTACACCTTCCGGCGCGCGACCACCAACGCGGATGGTGTCTTCCGCGCTCGCTACCGCTTTGACGCCACCACGTTGACGACGGTCTACCGGATCAGGGCAGTGGTCCCCCGGCAGCGCGGCTACCCCTGGGAGGTCGGCCACAGCGAGCCGGCGCTGGTGGAAGTGCGCGGCTAGCGGAGGGCTGAGGTAGGAGCTGCCCGCCCCCGCGTCGGCGAGACGCGGGGGCGGTGGCGGGCAGGGGTGGCTGGGCCGAAATCTACTTCAAGCAGACGGCGATGATTTCGCCTTTGGCGCTGCCGCCGGAGTTGCTGGCGAAGCGGCCGCTGGCGCCGTTGTTGTTCGGACTGATGAACGGCATTGCCTGCAGGAAGGTCACTTCTTTGTTGCCCGGTTCGGGGAAGGCGAAGCCGACGCTGAGCAGCTTTTCGCCGGGGCCGCAGACGGCAATTTCGGTGTTGCCCGCCGTCCACGTTCCGTTTTCGGCAACCTGATCGACGTCGGCGATCGGCGTTCTTTGGATCGTCTGCTCGCCGAGAGACCCGCCGTAGACCGAACCTGGTGCAAGGGCGGCGGAGGTGACGGCGTTGGGCGAGATCGAGGCAGCGGTGACGGCTGCCTTCGCCAGGACCCGCTTGTTGACGGCACCCTTGGCGAGTTTCTTGGAGGTCACGGCGTTGGCGGCCAATGCCTTTGCATGGACGGCGTTCGGGGCGAGGGCCTTGGCGGTCACGGCCCCGGGCGCGATGTCGCCCTTCTGGATCAGCTGAACCCTTGGGGCGGCGTTGGCGGTCCCGACCACCGCGATGATGATTGCGATGAAGCCGAGGACCGTGCCGGTGCTCGGGCGCTTCAGCCTGAACTTGCCCATTTCTGCCTCCTTGCTCGACCCGATCGAGTCGGTCGACCCGACCGTTGGATTCTAGAAGGCGGAGGGGCAGGCCCGCGAGGGCCGGACGCCTGATGGGGCGCTAGTCGAGGAGGTCGGCTGAAGTGAGCGCGATCCACTCGTACTCACCGTTGAGGACCGGCATCAGGTCGGGACAGAGCGCGGCCGCGGATGACAGTTCGCGGTAGGTGGGTCGGTCCTCTTTGTCCGTGTAGATGGCGATTCGATCCTCGAATGAGGCGGTTGCGAGGCGTTGTGCGAGCCGTTCGCATCGCCGCCGGAAGATGGCCCGGGGCGACAGATCGAGCGGGCCAATTTCGGCGCTGAGGGCATCTGCGGTCGACGACTCGGGTTTGGGGGGCCGGGTCGGCTGGACGGCCGGAGGGGCCGGCGGATCGAGGACAGAAACAGGCCGCTCGGCGAGTAGGTCCTGGCTCATGGGAGCCTCCTTCGAGTTCTTGCCCCCGCCCGTTGCGGGGGCCGCTGCCCGACCCCCGCACGCCGAAGGCGTGCAAGATCGAGGGCATCGAAGCGGCCCCCGCAACGGCGACGGGGCAAACGCGACCTCCGGTGTGATCGCGGTCGACGGTGGAGCCTTGGCACGAGGCGCCACCGCCATCGCCCTGGTCTTTGCGGGGTTGTGCCATCACTTCCTTAGTCCGCTGGAGGCGCCCGATGCATCGGGTGATCGGCCGACGCGCTGAGACAGCCGTCAGGCCGCGAGGCGGCGACCGCCTGCGTCGAGCCGGCGGGGGTCCTCGCAATGGAACTCGCCGCCGGGCTCGTCTACGGAGGGCAGCCAGTTGACTCCTTCGAGAAGATCGCCCGGCTCGATTAGGAGCGAGGCTGCGAGCTTTATCACGGTGTCGATTCGGGGCAGCCGCGTGGAGCCCTCCAACAAGCCGATCTCGGTCCTGTGGAGCTCGGCGAGTGAGGCGAGACGCTCCTGGCTGATCCCGAGCCGCTTGCGGTAGTGGACGAGGTTCGCCGAGAAGGTGGCCGCTATGTCGGTGCGGTCGTCATTCATCGGGATTTGCGCTGGCGGTCGGTGGCCGCACCATTCGCGTCATCGGTCCTGACCAGCAACTCCCCCGTAGGTAGTTCGGGCGGCGGGTCCCAGCTGAGCCCGTCGAGGAGTTCGTTGGGAGTGACTTCGAGAGCGCCGCAGAGTTTCAGCAGGGTCAGGAGAGTCACGTTCCGCTCGCCCCGCAGGATCAATTCCACCTGGGTCCGGTGCAACGAGGCACGAAAGGCGAGGCGGTCCATCGACAGATCGGCGTCGTGACGAAAGCCCTGGGTGTTGGCGGCGAACCGGGCGAGCACGCTATTGCGCGCCATCGCCGGCCTCGGCAAGGAGTTCGTGGTCGTCTTCCCTGATCACCAGGGTTGGCCCGCTCCGCAGTTGGAACTCAAGCCAGGTCGAGCCGGTTTCGCCATCGGTGATCAGGTAGGTCTCAACGTCGGCGGGGTCGACAAAAAACCCGCCGCCGCCGCTAAGGACAACGCGGATCGAGGTGTTGTCCGGGGGCAGGGTCTCGACCCGCTCAAGCGCCCCCTCTAGTCCACAACCGAAGAAGCTGCCGAAGTGGTTGAGCTCGACCAGGACTCTCTTCTCGAGCATGGACTGCAGGCGGTGCAGGGCGACGACGAAGGCAACGGGCTCTTCAAGGACCATGCGGGGTAAAGGATTTGGCGTCATTAACTTCCCCCCCGGGAGAGGAGCTTGCGGAGGTGGGCGCGGCCCTCGAAGACGCAGCGGTTGACCTTCGTGTAGGTCCAGCCCTGGCTGGCGGCGATCTCGCGGTAGGAGTAGCCGAGCCCGAGGAGGATCAGCGCGGTTCGCTCGTCGGGTTTCAGCTCGCGGATCTGGGCCGCGATCATGCCGACCACCTCGCGTCGCTCGGCGCGGTCTGCCGGGTCGGGGCCGACTGCGGGCAGGAGGTCGATCGGGTCGGAGTCGAACTCCTCTGGAGCGTTCGCGGTTCTCCGCTCCAACCTCCTGGTTCGCTTGGCGATCTCCCAGGCGCAGCGTTTCGTCACGAACATCATCCAGCGCAGAGCGTCCCGTCCCGGGGGGCCGTCGTAGTAGCGCAGGAACTGCACCGCCGCGTCACTGAGCGCATCGTCGGCATCCTCGCGTCGATGAGAGTGAGCACGAGCCTGGGCGATCAGCGCCGGCCGCTCGGAGGTGAGCACCTCCTGCAGGATCTCGGCCCTGTCTCTCTTCTGATGCTCTGGGTTCGGTCGGGGGGCCATGCGGCCGCCCCGCACGCGCAGCGTGCGACCATCGCGGTCGCGCGGTCCCCCGACCGAACCTCAGTCGACCGTCAGCGACCGATTCCAACCGAACGGTCGATGGCGCGCTCACGACCACGATCAAGCGCGTGCTGGATTCGCTGCAGACGCAGCTCGGCCTGCTGGCGAGCTTGACGCTGGCGGGGATCGCCGGGCTTCGAGCCGAGCGGGTGATCGGCGGAGGTGACGCGATACCTCTGGCGGTAGCTGAGGATGAGGTCGACGCCCTCGTTCCACATTGCTGCCCTTGCCGGCTCATGTGGCCGGGGGCCGATGGTCTCGACGATCAGCTTTGACGGGCGCAGCCGCTCGGCCGATACGGCGCGGCGATGGCGTTGGAGTAGAGCGTCCTCGATCTGGGCGAGTTCGGCGCGCTCGGCCCCGCTGGCCGCGGGGACTTGGCGAAGGCGGGGATCGGGGCCCATGCGCTCCCGCTCGGTCTCTAGGCGTTGAACCTGTTTGCGGGTCAACCGCTCGGTGCTCTCTATAAGAGAGAGTTGTTGGCGGTCGGGACGGCGCTGGGCTAGCAGCTGCTCGCGGTTGTTGGCGAGCTCGGCAAGACGTGCTGATTCCTCGGCGATGCGCTTTTCAAGCAAGCCGAGTTGAGGGTCGCGTCGTGAAGAGTCTTGATCGGAATTGACTCGGGCGCGCAGCGCCTCGGCGCGGGCCGCCAGGTCGGGAGTGGCCGACGCCTCGATC
>JBFXEM010000129.1:0-6183 GCA_050180135.1 Solirubrobacterales bacterium
CTTGGGCATTGGTTGGAGAGGGTACCCGGACGGGGTCGGCTTGGGGGCTTGGGACGGGGTTGGCGTGAGGGGTTGGGGGTCTCTCGCGCTCGCTGGATTTTTTCGCCCGGGAAGCGCAGATCTCTCGGGGACGGACAAGCGAAAAATTGACGTCGCTGTGCGCGAGAGACCCCCAACCCCTCCCATCGAACCGCGGCCCAGCTTCCAAGGTGAGGAGCTCCCGACAACCACCCAGCTCCCAAGGTGAATCAGCTTCCGCGGATGGCAAGCAGATCCGAAGCTCGCAACCTGTTGATGGAGGACCCTCCGCCGCCGTCGCACTAAGGAACTACTTGACGGTCAGCGTGCCTTCCATGCCGGCTTCGCGGTGCCCGGGCACCGAGCAGAAGAAGGTGTACTCGCCCGGTTCGAGGTCGAGGGTGACCGATTCTTCGCTCTCGCTGATGACTTCGGTGCCGCCGAGGTCTTCGCCGTCTTTTTCGACGTCGACGTCATGGCCGATCGAAGACGGGTTGGTGAAGGCGATTTCCACTTCGCCGGCATCGACTTCGAGGCTGTCGGTGGTGTAGGCGAGCGCGCTTTCGTCGGCTGCCAGTTCGACGGTGCCCCCCGGGCCCGCGGCTCCCCCGCTGGCTTCCGGTTCAGCTTCCTCGCCGCCGGCTTCGCCTTCTTCCTGTTCGGCTTCCTCTTCTTCGAAGGGGCCGCTGGTCTGCTCTTTTTCGATTTCCTCGCCGGCCTGCTCGAACTCGGCCGCCTTGTGCTCCTGCTCGTCCTGGGCGTGGAGCACGGCGAACGTGGTCGCGCCGCCGGCCAGGACGACGAACCAGAGGACGACGAGCGGGAAGGCTTTGCCGGGGAATTTCTGCGATTTCAGCCCGATGAAGCTGAAGATCACCGCGGAGACGGCGAGCGCGATCCCGAATACGTAGAAGAGAGTTTCGTTCATAGCGAGTAGACGGCGGCGGGAATCCTATCCGCTGGCGGCCCAGGACACTTCGCGGGTCGGCGTCCTCGGTCGGCGAAATAGCGCTGCTATTCCGCCTCCCTGCGTCCTTGACCCGCTCGGTCCTGAACCACCAGGCGCTCTAGGCGGCCTGGGCCTCCGGGATCTCGACCTCGGGCGCGGCGGCCTCCGGCTCGGGCGCTGCCTCGCCGTCGATGCCGAGCGCGACCCGCACCTTGGTTTCGATCTCGAGCGCCAGCTCGGGGTTGTCGACCAGGAACTGTTTGGCGTTGTTGCGGCCCTGGCCGAGCCGGGTCTCGCCGTAGGAGAAGAAGGAGCCCGATTTCTGGACCAGGTCCTGCTCCATGCCGAAGTCGAGCAGGCCGCCCTCGCGGGAGATCCCAACCCCGTACTCGATGTCGAATTCCGCCTGGCGGAAGGGCGAGGCCACCTTGTTCTTGACGACTTTGACGCGGACCCGGTTGCCGACCGCCTCGGTCCCTTCCTTGAGGGTCTCGATGCGGCGGATGTCGAGGCGCTGGGAGGAGTAGAACTTCAGCGCCCGGCCGCCCGGCTGGGTCTCCGGCGAGCCGAACTGGACCCCGACCTTTTCGCGGATCTGGTTGGTGAAGAGACAGACGGTGTTGGTGCGGTTGAGGTTGCCGGCGAGTTTGCGCATCGCCTGCGACATCAGGCGCGCCTGCAGGCCGACCGTGGTGTCGCCGATCTGCCCGTCGAGCTCGGCTTTCGGGGTCAGCGCCGCGACCGAGTCGATCGCGACCACGTCGACCGCCCCGGAGGCGATCAGGCGGTCGGCGATCTGCAGCGCCTGCTCGCCGTAGTCCGGCTGGGAGACCAGTAGCTCGTCGGTGTCGACGCCGATCGCCCGCGAGTAGACCGGGTCGATCGCGTGCTCGGTGTCGATGAAGGCGCAGACGCCGCCCATCGCCTGAGCCTGGGCGATGATGTGGTTGACCAGGGTCGTCTTTCCGGAGGACTCCGGGCCGAAGATCTCGACGATCCGGCCGCGCGGGACGCCGCCGATTCCGAGCGCGAGATCGAGAGCCAGCGAGCCGGTCGGGATCGCTTCGACCTTGACCGTGCCTTTGTCGCCGAGACGCATCAGCGAGCCCTCGCCGAACTCCTTTTTGATGCCGCTGACCGCGCTCTCGAGCGCCGCGTCCTTGGCTTTCGCCTCCTTGGCGGAAACGTCGTTCAAAACTCTCTTGTCTGCCATCTCTTCACCTCACTGCCACCCTGGCACGGGCAGCTCGACTTGGGCCAACGGGGTGTAGCGGGTTCCCGACGACTGGGGCTGAGAACGGTAGAGGGAGAGCCGGACGGCACGGAACCAGCCGTAGCCGGCCGTTGGTGGTGGCCCGGAGGGGATCCGCAGCGCTTCTGACGGCTCCGAACCACGGCCCCCGGTGCGGACCCTGGCGACCGTCACATGGGGCCAGAACGGCCGCTTGTCGGGCTTGTAGAGACCCTCGTAGGTGAGGAACTCGCTCAGTTCGGCCTGCCGGGCCGTGACGGGATTGGAGTTCACCGGCAACGCCACCAACCGAGGTTGGCCCCGCTCCGGGCGCCCCACAGGCCCTTCCAGCTCCAGCAGGATCGGGTACTGCGCGATCAACTCCATCCCGTACTCGATCTTCTCCACGTCTTCCAGCGGCCTGTTTCCAAGAAACGCCAGGGTTACGTGAAGCGACTCGCGAGGGATCCGCCGCAGCCTCGAGTCGACCAGCTCCTGTTCCCCCCACTCGTCGATGTAATCGAGTACCACCTCGGGCAACTCAAGGGCCACGAACATTCGCACCCGCTCGCTCTTGTCGGTCGTCGCGTTCTTCATTGCCGGCACGCTACGTCGTCAGGGCGCACGCGTTATGCGGAGTTCGCAAGGATTTCGAAACGCCTTACGCGCGTCTTCGAAAAACGAGCTAAAGCGGCGGTGTGGCGCCGCCCAGCAGCGTGCGCAGCAGGTGCATCCCGACCAAAGCCGAGCGTTCGCGGATGTCGGCGCGGCCGCCGGGGATGACCGGATCGCGGGCGATCGCGGTGCCGTCGGCGAGCCGGGCGTTGAAGCAGACGTAGCCGACCGGCTTCTCCTCGCTGCCGCCGTCGGGTCCGGCGATGCCGGTGATCGAGACGGCGACGTCGGCGTCGAAGCGCTCCAGCGCCCCAATCGCCATCGCCTCGGCAACCTCCGGCGAGACCGCGCCCTTGGCCTCGATCAGCGCCGGGTCGACGCCGAGCAGGTCGGCCTTCGCCTCGTTGGAGTAGGAGACGACGCTGCCGGCCATGTAGGCGGAGGCGCCGGGAAGGTTGGTGATCCGGGCCGCCAGCAGGCCGCCGCTGCAGGACTCGGCCAGACCCAGCTTGCGACCCGCCAGCAGGGCCGCGACCTGCTCGTCGATCGTCTTGCCGTCGAGGCTGAAGGTCTCTTCTGGGTGACGTCCGGCCAGCCCGTCGCGCACCTGGTCGGCGATCGCCGCCGACTCGTCGCGGTAGCGGATGTCGATCTCGATCTCGCCGCGGCGCAGGCAGGTCGTGATCTCGACCGCCCCCAGGTCGACCCCGTCGTCCTCCTCGATCTCCCTCAGGCTCTTGGCGATTTCGGACTCCGGCACTCCGAACATCCGCATCGTGTAGCCGTGCAGAGGCGTCGAGCGCCCGAGGATCTCCCGCACCGACGGCGACTCCAGCGCCACCGGCCACATCGGCTGCAGCTCGCGCGGCGGGCCCGGCAGCACGATCACGACCCGCTCGCCGGCCGGGACGACCAGCCCCGGAGCGGTGCCGACCGGGTCGAGCGCCTCCGCTCCCTCGGGCACCATCGCCTGCTTGCGGTTGGCCTCCAGCAGCGCCTCCTCGTCGATGTTGAAGCTGCGCCGGCGGGCGAAGGCGCGGAGGATCTCGGCGATCTTCTCCAGCATCTCCTCGTCGAGCACCAGCTCGCGACCGGCGAACTTGGCGACGACCTCGCCGGTGAGGTCGTCGGCGGTCGGCCCGAGGCCGCCGGTGGTGACGATCAGGTCCATGCCCTCCCCGGCGAGGAAGCGCAGCGCCGCCTCGAGGTCGTCGGGGCGATCGGCGACGACGATGATGTGGGCGACCTCGACCCCGAGCTCGGCGAGCCGTTCGGAGACCCAGGGCCCGTTCGAGTCGGAGATCCGACCGGTGATGACCTCGGTTCCAGTGACGACTATCCCGGCGCGAATCACGGCCGGGAAGCTACCGCAGCGGCTCAGTCGTCGGGCTCGGAGTCGTCGAGAACCGAGACCGGCGGCCCGCTCTGGGACTGCGGCGAGAGGACCCGGCTGAGGTCTGCGCTGGTGATCAGGACCTGGCGCGGTTTGGAGCCCTCGTAGCCGGAGATGACGCCGCGGCGCTCGAGCATGTCGATCAGGCGGCCGGCGCGAGTGTAGCCGACCCGCAGTCGCCGCTGGATCATCGAGACCGACGCGGTTTCGGTCTGGACGACGAGCCGGATCGCCTCGTCGAGCAGGTCGTCGCTGTCGGGGTCGAAGTCGCCCTCGCGCCCCTCCTCGTCGGCCTCCTCCGGCGGGCTCTCCAGCAGCTCGTCCTCGAATTCCGGTTCGCCCTGCTTCGCCCAGTGGTTGGTGATCTTGGCGATCTCGTCCTCGGTGATGAAGGCGCCCTGGACGCGCTGCAGCTTCGAGCTGCCGGCGCCGCGGAAGAGCATGTCCCCCTGGCCGAGCAGGGACTCCGCCCCGCCCTGGTCGAGGATCACCCGCGAATCGGTCTGCGAGGAGACCGCGAAGGCGATTCGCGAGGGGATGTTGACCTTGATCGTGCCGGTGATGATGTCGGTCGACGGCCGCTGGGTCGCCAGCACCAGGTGGATGCCGGTGGCCCGCGACTTCTGCGCCAGGCGGATGATCGAGTCCTCGACTTCGGCCGGGGCCACCATCATCAGGTCCGCGAGCTCGTCGATCACGCAGAGGATGTGCGGCAGCGGCGCCTCGCCCTGCTTCTTGCGGTGGCGGTTGAGCTCGACCAGGTTGCGGCAGCGGGCCTCGCTCATGATCCCGTAGCGGCTCTCCATCTCGACGATCAGGTTGGAGAGCACGTTGGCGGCCAGGCGCGGCGAGGTGACCACCGGCGTCAGCAGGTGCGGGACGTTCTCGTAGTGGTTGAGCTCGACCTGCTTGGGGTCGACCAGGACCAGGCGCACTTCGTTGGGCGAGGCCGACATCAGGATCGAGGAGAGGATCCCGTTGACGCAGGCGGACTTGCCCGAGCCGGTGGTGCCGGCGACGAGCACGTGCGGCATCTTCGCCAGGTCGGTCCAGACCGGGTTGCCGTCAATCCCCTTGCCGAGCCAGGCGACCAGCGGCGAGGTCTTCTCCGGCCGCCCCGCGTAGATGTCGCCGAGCCGGACCATGCGGCGGCGGCTGTTGGGCACCTCGACCCCGACCGCCTGTTTGCCGGGGATCGGGGCGAGGATGCGGATGTCGGTCGAGGCCAGCGCGTAGGCGAGGTCGTTGGCGAGCTCGGTGACTTTCTTGACCTTGATCCCCGGTGCCAGGCGCAGTTCGAAGCGGGAGACGTGGGGACCGCTGATGACGCCGACGATCTTCGCCTCGACGCCGAAGTGGCCGAGCGTCTCGACCAGCTTGCGGCCGATCGCTTCCTGGTCGCGCGGGTCGGGGCCCTTGTCGCCTTTGCCCCGCTCCAGCGCATTCGCCGGCGGTGGCCGGTAGGCGATCTCTTCTGACATGGTGACGCCGCGCTTGCTGCCCATCGGGGTCAGACCGGCCTGGGCGCGCGCGTCCTCGTCGACCACGGCGACGACGTCCTCGGGGTTGTGGGTGCGCAGCTCGGGGTCGTGCTCGACGACCGCTTCGACGGCGGTCTCGGCCTCGTCCGCGTCGTCGTCCTCCAGCTGGGCCTGGACGTCGAAGATCGAGCTGTCGAATGGCTCGTCGTCCTCGTCGGCGAGCGCCACGGTCGGCTCGAAGTCCTCGTCGTCCTCGGGGTAGGAGCTCATCACGTCGGTCGCGGCGGCGGAGGCGCGGTCCTCGGCCTTGGCATCGCGCTGCTCGCGCCAGTCGTCGTGCTTGCGGGCAACGGTCTGGGCGGCCTCGGTACCACTGAAGAAGACCGCCCGAAAGACGCTGTGCAGTCCACGCCCGATCCCGCTCAACAGCATCGAGACGGAGGTGCCGCTGAGCAGCATCCCACCGCTCAGCAACAAGAGCAGGGTGAAGATCTTC
>JBFXEM010000130.1:0-6159 GCA_050180135.1 Solirubrobacterales bacterium
TTTCAGTTTGTCCAAGGCCGCTTCGACTACCCTCATCGCAGGTCGCAGGCGCTCGCGGCCGTCTCGTCATGACCCCCAAGTCCTTCAACCTGACCGAGCGCGAGCTCGAACCCGGCGTCCGCGAGATCGCCGTCGCCGGCGAGCTCGACCTCGCCGTCGCCGACCGGCTCGTCGACGCGATCGAGCGGGCCGGGGGAGACGACGCCCTGATCTCGCTCGAGGCCTGTGAGTTCATCGATTCCAGCGGGCTGGCGGTGATCCTCCGCGCCCACCAGCTCGGCAACGGCAGCGGTCGCCGGGTCGTGATCCACAGCCCCAGCCCGCCGGTTCTCCGCGTGCTCGAGGTGACCGGCCTGACCGGTAACGAGCTCGTCTTCGCCGACCGCGCCGAGGCGCTCGCGGCCGGCCGCGGCTGACTTCCGTCTCGCCGGCACCGCTAAAGGGATTCGATCCCTGCGCCGAATAGGTGTACATGCCTATCTCAGCGGCGCCCGGCGCCCTGCGCAAACGCAAGGCCCCGGCCCTGGTCGCGCTCGCGATCGCCGCCTTTGCAGCGCTCACTGTCCCGTCCACCTCGCTCGCCGCCCCGGCGCCCTCGGTCCTCACCTTCAAGACCGCCAAGGTCGGAGCGCCCGGGAACCCCTCGGTCGGGATCGTGCCGTTCACCGACGCGGTCTACCGCAACTGCGAAGAAGCGCCGGTCGTGCCGAAGAAACCGTGCCAGCAGGTCGGCGCGGTCAAGTACAAGTTCGGGGTTGCCCAGCTCGAGGTGACCGTTAGCCAGTACGTCGCCTTTCTCAACACGGTTGATCCCAAGGGGACCAACCGCCACAAGCTCTGGAGCGGCGATGAGAGCGGCACCGCCTGGCCCCGCTTCGGCCAGATCGACTTCTCCGCCAGCGTCGGCAAGGGCCGCCACTACTCGCTGGCCGCGCCGGAATGGGCCGACAAGCCCTACGGCTTCGCCAACTTCCTGCGCTCGGCCCGCTTCGCCAACTCGCTCTACAACGGCAAGGTGCTCGCCAAGAAGGCAAGCAGCGAGAACGGCTTTCGCTACGTCACCTACAAGGTGCGCCTCTCGCGCAACACCGAGCGGGGGATGTACGACATGAGCGAACGGGCGATGACCCGCTCGAAGAAGTCCGGCTTCGTGATCACCAGCCAGGACGAGTGGATCAAGTCGGCCTACTACGACCCCAGCGGGGGCGGAACCTTCTCCTACTGGAAGTACCCGACCAACGCCGGCGTCTTCGGCGACGGCACCGCCACGGCCCCGGTCCAGGCGACGCTCGACCCGAGCAACGGCAACGTCACCAACGCCGCCACCCAGCCGCTGGCGATCTACCACGACACCGAAGCGACGCCGCCGGCGCCGCCGAGCTGGTGCCCGGCCACTTTCAGCTCCGAAGCCTGCACGACCGTGAACCCGTTCGGGCTCGACTCGACCGCCTACGCGAAAGCGTTCGCCGGCAGCCTCGGCACGGTCGGCCAGTCGGGGACCCTCGGGCCCTGGGGCACGCTCGACCAGGGCGGCAACGTCGTCGAGTGGACCGACACGATCACCCCGCCTCCGTTCGGGATCAAGGGCAAGCGGGTCTGGCGCCGGCTGCACGGCGGCATCGCCAACGCCCCCGTCTACCAGCTCTGGCTCTCGGCGATCGGCCTCAACCCGCAGGACAACGCCTTCTTCACGGCGACCTACCCCTGGCTGGGGATCCGGATCGGCGTGATCGGCAACCCCAAGCCGGACAAGGGTTGAGCAAGTGCGGACGGACGGGCGATCGTGCGCGTCCGTCGCTGGGTCTAGGTTGGTGCGGGTGACTACCGCTCGCTTGCGCCGACCCCTGCCCGCTCTGATCGGCGCGCTCATCGTGCTCGGGCTGCTTGCCGGCCCGGCCGCGGCGGCGCCGACGCCGCCGACCGCGCCCGGCTCGCTTACGCAGCTCGAAGGCGAGGCCGGGTGCCTCGTCAACAGCGGCTCCAAGGGCCCCAAGAGCTGCGGCAGCGCGCGGGCGCTGAAGGGACCGGGTCCGTTCATGGGCTCGCAGGCGATCGCCGTCAGCCCCGACGGCAAGAACGTCTACGTCGCCTCCTCGAAAAGCGACGCGATCGCGATCTTCAGCCGCGACAAGAAGAGCGGTGAGCTGAGCCAGGCCGCCGGCAGCGGCGGCTGCATCTCCAACAAAGGCAACGGCGGCTGCGCGAAGGCGGTCGGGCTGAACGGGCCGAACTCGGTCGCGGTCAGCGCCGACGGCAAGAACGTCTACGCCACGGCCCGCGACAGCAACGCCGTGCTCAGCTTCCGTCGCAACAAGAAAGACGGCTCGCTGCGACCGCTCGCCGGCGCCGCCTGCTACACCGGCCTCTCGCTGCCGGCCGGCTGCCTGCCCGCTCTCGGGCTGCTGGCACCAGACGTCGTCGCGGTCAGCGCCGACGGCAAGAACGTCTACGTCGGCTCGTTCTTCGGTAACTCGGTGGCCTCGTTCGCCCGGGAAGAAAAACGCGGCGTCCTCACCCAGCTCGCCGGCAGCGCCGGCTGCATCGCCGAGGCGACCGCGGGCTGCGCCACCGGCATCGGCCTCGGCGCGGTCGAGGGGCTGGCGGTGAGCCGCGACGGCAGCGCCGTCTACGCCGCTTCGGCCCTCTCCAACGCGCTGGTCGAGCTGTCCCGCAATCCCGAAACCGGCGCCCTCACCCAGGCCACCGACGGCAGCGGCTGCATCGTCGACTCGCCACTGAGCGGCTGCACCAACGGCGTCTGGATCGAAGGCGCCAACGCGGTCGCGACCAGCCCCGGCAGCGACGTCGTCTACGTCACCTCGCTGCTCTCCAACAGCGTCACCACCTTCGCGCCCTCGACCACCAGCGCCGGCCTGCGCCAGAAGGAAGGCCCGGCCGGGTGCATGGTCTGGCTGCGCGCCGTCGGCTGCTCGTTCGGCCGGGCGATGCGGGCGCCGGAGGGGATCGCGGTCTCGCCGGACGGCTTCAACGTCTACGTCGCCTCGTTCGCGACCGGCGCGATCGACGTGCTCCTGCGCAACCGCGAATCGGGCAACATAGCCCAGAAGCCGAACGCCGCCGGCTGCCTGGCGCCGAAGTCGGTCCCCGGCTGCACCCCCGCCCGGGCGCTGAAGGGCGTCAGCTCGATCGCGCTCAGCCCCGACGGCCGCTTCGTCTACTCGACGTCGTTCGGCAGCAACGCCGTCGACATATTCCGGAGGGAAAAATGAGTCGTACCCGCGAGGGCCGCGAGGGCGGCCTCACCCGCAAAGAGCTGCTCGGGACCGGCGCCACCGCCGCCGCCGCGGCGCTGATCGCCCAGAGCGGGGTGGATCGCGCCGTCGCCGCCGCCAAAGGCGGCAAGCGCAACGTCGCCGGGATGAACGTCATCCTCTTCCTCACCGACCAGGAACGGGCGATCCAGCACTTCCCGCCGAACTGGCTGCGCCAGAACCTGCCGGGGATGCGCCGCCTGCGCCGCCACGGCCTCAGCTTCGAGCGTGCCTTCACCAACGCCTGCATGTGCTCGCCGGCCCGCTCGACCCTGATGACGGGCTTCTTCCCGGCCCAGCACGGCGTCAAGTACACGCTCGAGGAAGACATGTCCGAAGCCGAAGGCAACCCGCAGGTGAACCTGCCGACCGACTTCGCCAACCTCGCCACGGTGATGAGGGCCGCCGGCTACAACGTCGTCTACAAGGGCAAGTGGCACTGCTCCAAACCGGCCAAACCCGGGGACGCGGAACCCTCCGACCTCGAAAAGTACGGCTTCCTGCGCTGGAACCCGCCGGACGCCGGCGCCAATCAGACGGTCCCCGAGGCCGGTGGCGGCTTCGTCGACAACGACGGCCGCTTCGTCGACTCGACCGGTGAAGTCGCGGCCGGCGACGAGGGCATCCTCCAGTACCTCGACTCGACCGCGGCCCAGCAGCAGCCGTTCTTCATGGTGATCTCGCTGGTCAACCCGCACGACGTCCTCTTCTACCCGAGCCGGACCTTCAACGAAGCCGGCTACGACCGCTCCTGGCTGCAGGGGGAGATCGAGGTCCCCGAGACCAACGGCGAAGACCTCTCGACGAAGCCGAGCGTGCAGGAAGACTTCCTGAAAATCTTCAACCTCACCGGGAAGCCGAGGACCGACGCGGAAAAGCGCGCCTACCTCAACTACTACGGCAACCTGATGAAGTCCTCCGACAGCTACCTGGTCAACGTGCTCGACAAGCTCGAACAGCGCGGCCTGCTCGACGACACGCTGATCGTCCGCACCGCCGACCACGGTGAGATGGGGCTGACCCACGGCGGCCTGCGGCAGAAGAACTTCAACTTCTACGAGGAGGCGATCCGGGTCCCGCTCGTCTTCTCCAACCCGAAGCTCTACCCCGAGCCGCTCAGCACCGACGCGCTCGTCTCCCACGTCGACTTCCTGCCGACGCTGGCGAGCCTGGCGAAGGCGCCGCCGGCGGCGCGCGCCAAGTGGCAGGGCGTCGACTACTCGAAGCTGGTGCTCAACCCAGGCAAGGCGAAGCCGGCCCAGGACTACATCGTCTTCACCTACGACGACTACCAGTCGGGCCAGAAGAACGGGCCCTACCCGAAACCGCCGAACCACATCGTCAGCATCCGCGAAGGCCGCTGGAAGCTCGCCAAGTACTACGGGATCGGCAAAGCCAGCAAAGTGCCGATGCAGTGGGAGATGTACGACCTCAAGACGGACCCGCTGGAGAAACACAACATCGCCCATCCGGAAGCCAAACGCACGGCAACCCAGGAACGGGAACTGAAGCGGCTCAAAGCAAAGCTGGCGACGGTCGAAAAGAAGCGGCTCGCCCCGCCGGCGAGCTAGCGGCGCTCTTACTTCTCGAAGGAAAGCGGCTTGCCGAGCCGGTTTCCGTCGCCGTACCACCAGGTGACTCGGTAGCGGCCCTGGCCCTTGAAGAAGAAGTGGTCGCGCATCACCACGTTGCTGACATAGAGGCCGTTGCCCTTGTCCCTGGGCGACCAGTAGCCGCATTCGCGCGCCTGCTGGCGCACCGGAGCTTCGACGCAGAGCTTGTACTTGTCGGTGAACGCGAAGGTCCGCAGCGAGAGCACGATCCGGCCCTTGGCCGAGCGGGTGATGCTGGTGCAATAGTCGCCGCTGGGGCTGCAGTAGGAGTCGATCACACGGCTCGGCGCGCCAGCCTGGGCGGCGAGGGGCGAGGCGGCGATCGCGCTGAGGCAGACGCAGAGGGCGAGGAGTGAGCGCTTCAAGCGGCCGACCCTAGCCGCGCCCGCCGACGCTCTCACAGGCCTTGACGTGGTCGCCGGCGTCGATCGAGACGCCGTCGTCGCCCGGTCCGCAGTCGACGCGGTCGCCGGCGAGCCTCTGGAAGACGTCGATGCTGTCGTCGCCGGCGCCGCCGAAGACGCGATCGGGGCGGAGGTCGTCGGCGATGCCGCCGACCGAGCTGAGGTTTTCGATCTGGTCGGGGCCGGGACCGCCGCGGGCGACGTCGCTGCCGGGGCCGATCGAGAGGCGGTCGCGGCCGCGACCGCCGAACAGCAGGTCGTCGCCGTCGTCGCCGCGCAGCAGGTCGCGGCCGGGACCGCCGCTGAGGGTGTCGTTGCCGGGGCCGCCGGCCATGGTCAGGCGGTCGGCCGCGAGCTTGCCGGTGAAGCCCGGGCCGCCGAGGGCGCTGAGGTCGTCGCCGCCGCCGCGGCCGAGGACCCGCACCGCCAGCTCGGCCCGCTCGGGCGCGGCGATGGTGACGTCGACGTCCTTGGTCGCGGCGCCGGCCAGCGGGTCGGCGTTGAGGTCGACGCCGACCTCGTCGCGGCCGAGCTGGCCGACGAGGATTTCCTCGGCTTCGGCGGTGCCGGCGACGTTGAGGACTTTCGGGCTGTATCCCTCGCTGATCGAGATCTCGATCTCCGCGGGACCGGACTCGGGGCTGGCTCCGGGCGCCAGCGGCCCGTCGCCGAGGTAGTTGATGAACGGGACCCCGTCGGCGGTCGAATACTCGATGCGGTCGATGTTGGTCACGGTCGGGGCGCCGCCGGCGCAGACCGCGGGGTCGAGGTCGGCGTTGTTGGAGTCGACGACCGCGTCGCCCTGGCGGTAGATGTGGGTGAAGCTGTGGGAGCTGTCGACGATCCGCAGGACGTCGCCTCCGGCTCCGG
>JBFXEM010000131.1:0-6121 GCA_050180135.1 Solirubrobacterales bacterium
GCATCGACCGCCGTCAGCATCAGCATTCCCGCACTCGTCAGCAGCATGCCACCGGTGAGGACCGAGCGGACTCCGAAGCGGCGAATCAGGCGGGCGGCCACGCTGGTCGAGAGGAAGACCGCGAGGGTCATCGGCACGAACCCGAGACCGGCTTCGAGCGGGTCGAGGCCACCGACCTGCTGCATATAAAGCGAGAGGAAGTACCAGACTGCGAAGGCGCCCACGAACAGCAGGATCACAACCAGGTTGGCGGCCCGGAGGAGTGGCTCGGAGAAGATCCGCAGCGGCACCAGCGGGTCGCTGGCGATCCGGCCCTCGACCAGAGCGAACAGGCCCAGCAGGGCCGCACCGCCCAGCAGTGGCCCGATCACCCCAGCCGAACCCCAGCCGAGAACGTCGGTGCGGACGATGCCGAAGACGATCGCGGTGAGTCCAGCGGTGATCAGGATGGCGCCGGCGAAGTCGAAGCGGCGGCCGCGCTCGTGTTCGTCGAGCGCCGGGATCAGGCCCCGACCGAGCGCGAGGATGGCGAGCCCGATCGGGATGTTGATCAGGAAGATCGCCTCCCATCCGAAGACCTGGGTCAGCACCCCGCCCAGCAGCATTCCGACGGTGCCGCCGAAGCCGGACATCGCCGCCCAAGCCCCGAAGGCCCGGTTGCGCTCGTGGCCGGAGGGAAACGAGGACGAGAGGATCGCCAGGCTGGACGGCGAGATGATCGCGCCGCCAAGGCCCTGCACCGCGCGCGCCGCGACGAGCGTGGCCGGCGAGGCCGCCAGCGCGCAGACCAGCGAGGAGGCGGTGAAGAGCGTGACGCCGACCAGGAACACCCGCCGCCGCCCGAGCAGGTCACCGGCACGACCCCCGAGCAGGAGGAAGCCGGCGAGGATCAACGTGTAGGCGTTGACCACCCACTGCAGGCCGGTGTCCGAGAAGCCGAGCGAGTCGTGAATCGAGGGCAGGGCGACGTTGACGATCGCGACGTCGACCATGACCATGAACTGCGCCGCGCAGACGATCGCAACCAGCCGTGCAGCCCCCGCGGGGGGCGCGACCCCGGCGGGCGTGGACTCGGTCGGCACCCGCCCACTATCTCACAATCTAAACGCGCCCAGAAAAATGCCAGCTGCTAGGCGGCGTCGGCGAAAACGTCAGGCTGGCGTCCGGCGCCGGCAACGGCGCTGAGATGGCGCTCGCCCTCGACCGGGGTCAATCCGAACATGACGCGGTACAAGGCCAGCTTCGCCTGGTGCGCCGAGAGGTGCGGGTAAGTCGTTACCTCGTCTTCCTCGCCTGCGACTCTGAGCGACCAACTCGGACCCTCGGCTCCGGCCGGCTCTCTTACTATCCAGGTAGAACTCATCTTCGTCTCCATCTTGGTGACCGCAGCGATCGTTCGCGCGGGCTTGTATACAAGTATGGGGCACCGCGAACACATGTTTGTGATCCCGGTCACACGCGGAACCATGTGTGAGCAAGCGCACACCTACGCCTGTTTCCAGGATCCGGGATGCGCTCACCCATCCGGCCAGAATCTAAGCTAGATTAGTTACTGATGGGAAGCCCCGGGGAGATCCGTCGCGGCTACGTGGACTCCGGTCTCGGCCAACTCCACTGCCTCGAAGCTGGAGCCGGACCGGCCTTGGTCCTGCTGCCCCAGGCCGGTCGCTCCTCGCGCATGTATCTCGATCTCCTCGGCGAGCTGGCGAGCGAGTGCCGGGCGATCTCGATCGACGTCCCCGGCAGCGGCCGCTCGGTGCCGCTGCCCGATCGCGAGGTCTCGATGGCGGAGATCGCGGCCGCCGTCGCCGCCGGTCTCGCCGCCCTCGGGGTCGAGCGAGCCGACGTCTTCGGGCTGCACGGCGGCAACAAGGTCGGCGCGGCGCTCGCCGCCGACCACCCAGACCTAGTCCGGCGCTTCGTCTTCGCCGGAATGTCACACAGCATCGTCCCCGGCAAGGAGCAGCGAGACGCGATGTTCCTCCAGACCCCCGCCGTCACCGACGTCCTCGAGGCCAACTCTGGCGCCGACCCGCTGCCCGCCTGGGCCGGTCAGCTCCGCGACCTCACCGCGCTCTGGCTCGGGCCGCAGGCAATCGGCGGCCTTGCCGATCCGGTCGAGCGCCGGCACACGGTCGAACTCGCGATCGACGGGCTCGAGTCATTCCAGGACCGCCCGGCCTTCTACCGCGCCGCCTTCGAGTACGACCTCGGCGCCGACCTCGCCCGGATCGCCGCGCCGACCCTGATCCTCGAGATCGCCACGCCGCGAGAGGACCGTGAGGTCGGGCGCCAGGGCGAGGCGCTGCTGGCGACGATTCCCGACTCGACCCTGCTCACACTCGAGCACGAGGACGTCTACGCGGCCACGCTCGAGGACCGGGTCCCGGAGTTGGCGGCAATCCTGCGCGAGTTCTTCGCAAACGCCGGCTCGGGGGGCTAGGCGGATGCCGGCACCGGAGCGCATGAAGCGCGAGATCGCTACTCCTCCCCTGGATCCAGGCCATTTCGAGCTACACCGGGCCGCGCTCGGGGAGGGGATCGAGATTGCCTATCTGCGCGAGGGGATCGGCGGCCTGCCCCTCGTTCTCGTGCACGGCTGGCCGGGCTCCAGACGGCTGTGGTGGCGCAACATCGAACCGCTTGCCGCGGCTGGCTTCGAGGTGATCGTTCCCGACGCCCGCGGCTTCGGCGACTCATCGGTGCCCGAGCAGCCGATTGCCTATCCCGACATCCCCGCCTCGGCCGCGGACATCAGGGCGTTGCTGGCTT
The DNA here is from genome assembly GCA_050180135.1 of Solirubrobacterales bacterium. Classification (GTDB taxonomy): domain Bacteria; phylum Actinomycetota; class Thermoleophilia; order Solirubrobacterales; family 70-9; genus VAYN01. The sequence goes on from JBFXEM010000131.1 coordinate 2,773, forward strand.
CGCTCGGGCACCAGCGCTGCGTCCTCGTCGGCGGCGACCTCGGCTCGGGCGTCGCCCAGCACCTGGCGCTGGAGGCGCCGGAGCTGGTCATGCGACAGGTCCTGTTCAACGGGCCCAGCCCGCACCTGCCCGAGGCCTATGAGCTGGCCGGCATCCCGGGCAACCAGTTCGAGGAGATCGGAGCCCTCTCGGACCACATGCACGTTCACGGTGCCGAAGCCGACGCCCTGCTCGACCGCCTCGACACGACGGCGAAGCGGATCGAGTACGTCGAGGGCTTCTTCCGCGGCCGCTCCTGGGTGCAGGGCGAGCCGATCCGCCGCCTCGCCGGCGCCGGTGGCTTCGACCGTGCCAGCGCCGCCTTCCTCGCCGCCCCATTCGGAGACGCCCGAGTGATGCGCGCCTCGCTCGGCTACTACGAGGCAGGGCTCAACCGGGAGCTGCGCTCGGCGAAGCCGCGTCTGGCCGAGATCAACGAGACGACGCCGACGCTGATCCTCTACGGCATCGAGGACGAAATCATCGGCCCCAACTACCCGCGGCGGATGGAGGTCGCGCTGCCCAATCACGTCGGCCCGTTCCTGGTCGGAGAATCCGGCCACTTCGTGCAGTGGGAGCGCGCCGACGTGCTCAACCGCGCGGTCGCCTCGTTCTGCGGCGACCTGCTTGACGCATAACCGAACCGAGAGTAGATTTTTGCCCACCCACAGCGCAGGAGGAAGAGCCTTGAACTCGATCACGCCCGCCGAGCGGCAGAGCATCGCCGAGTATCGCCAGCAGCACGTTCCGCTCTACAACGAGAACAAGCTCAAGCTTGGTCTCTTCTCGATGAACTGCAGCGGCGGCATGATCATCTCCGAGGCTCCCAGCAGCTGGACGATCGAGTGGGACTACCACCTGCGCCTGGCCCAGACGGCCGACAAGCTGGGCTTCGAGGCCTACGTCCCGGTCGCTCGCTGGCGCGGGGTCGGCGGCCCGATGGACTTTCTCGGTCAGAACTACGAGACCTTCACCTACGCCTCGGCGATGGCGGCGAGCACCGAGAACATCATGACCTTCGCCACCGTTCACGCGCCGATCATCCACCCGATCGTCGCCGCCAAGGGTGGGGCGACCATCGACAACGTCTCGCACGGCCGCTTCGGGATGAACGTGGTGATGGGCTGGCTGGTTCCCGAGTTCGAGATGTTCGGGGTCAAGCAGCGCGACCACGAGACCCGCTACCGCTACGGGGCCGAGTGGATGGAGGTCGTCGACCGCCTCTGGGGCGAGGCCGAGCACTTCGACTTCGACGGAGAGTTCCTCCAGCTCAAGGACGCACAGGCGCAGCCCAAGCCGATCCAGCCGCGGCCACCGATCCTCAACGCCGGCAACTCGCCCACCGGAGCCGCTTGGGCCGCAGCCCACGCCGACTTCAACTTCAGCTCGTTCGCCGACATCGACGGCGCTCGTGAGTACACGAGGGAGATCAAGCGGGTAGCCCACGACGAGCACGACCGCGACATCGGCGTCCTCACCTACGCCCTGGTGATCTGCCGCGACACCGAGAAGGAGGCCGAGGAAGTCCACCAGCAGATCATCGACATGGCCGACTGGGAGGCCGCCCATAACTGGATGTCGGTGCTCGGGGTCGAGAGCGGCTCCTTCAACGAGCAGATGCGGGGGCCGCTGGCCGAATTCTTCGTCGCCGGCGCCGGCGCCGCGCGCGTGGTCGGAACCCCCGAGCAGGTCGCCGACCAACTCGGAAAGATCAACGAGGCCGGGATGGAGGGCGTGATGCTCGGATTCCTCAACTGGGACTCTGAACTCGAGTACTTCGGCAAGAAGGTGCTGCCGCTGCTTCAGCAGGCCGGCCTGCGCAACTGATCGGCGGCCGAGGTTGAGGTCGATATACCTGAACGAGGCGTACGAGGTCGAGCTTCGCGACCTCCCCGAGCCCGAGCCCGGGCCCGGGGAGGCACTGGTCCGGGTCCGCGCCGGCGGCATCTGCGGGACCGACATGTCGACCTACCTCAACACCCACTTCCTGCGCCGGGCGCCGCAGATCCTCGGCCACGAGGTCTCCGGAGAGCTCGTCGCGGTGGGCGCCGGGGTCGAGGGCTGGGAGCCCGGCGAGGCCGTCTTCGTCAACCCGCTGGTCGTCTGCGGCGAGTGTGAGGCCTGCCGTTCGGGCCACGCCACCCAGTGCCGGAACTCGCAGCTGCCGGGCTTGGAGCTGGCCGGCCTCTTCAGCGATCTGATCGTGATGCCCGCGCGCTCGCTGCACCGGCTGCCCCCCTCGATGAACTGGATCCAGGGCGCAATGGTGGAGCCGACCTCGGTCGCCCACCATGCCGTCGGCCGCGCCGAAATCGCCAGCGGACAGTCGGTGGCGGTGCTGGGGGCGGGGCCGATCGGCGCCCTGGCCACGCTCATCTGCGGCCACTCGCATGGCTCCGACCTGTTGGTCGCCGACCTCAAGCAGTCGAACCTCGATCTGCTCGAGCGGCTGACCGGGTGCGCGACCGCGAACCCCGCGGCGGCTTCCGTCACAGAGGTCGCCGAGCGCCATACCGGCGGCCGTGGCTTCGACGTCGTCATGGTCGCCAACCACGCCGAGCAGAGCCTCGCCAACGCGGTCGACCTGCTGCGCCCCGGGGGGCGCATCGTCGCGATCGCCGCCGCCTACGAACCGCTGCCCCGGGTCAACGTGCCGATCCTGGTCTGGCGCGAACTGGAGATGCGGGGCACCTTCGGCTTCGACGACGACGACGTCCGTGCCGTGATCGAGCTGATCGACGGCGGGCTGGCGGTCGAAGAGCTAGTCACCCACCGCCACCAGCCCGAGGAAGCGAGCGCCGTCTTCGCGGCGATGGGCTCCGGCGAGGGCGACCACGTGAAGACGATCTTCGAGTTCGACTGAGGTCGGAGCCGGGCGGTCGCGAGCGGGACCTCACCCGTCCCGGCAGGGCTCAGGCGTACTCCATCAACTCGATCTGGTTGCCTTCGGGATCATTGACGTAGGCGTAGCGGCGACCCTCGAGGGGCGATCGACGCGGGGCGATGACGGCGCTCGCGCCCGCCGCTAGCAGTGAATCGTAGGCGGCCTCCAGGCCCTCGACACGGATGCAGACGTGGCCGAGACCACGCCAGCGAAGCGACTTACCGGGATCGGGGTGGCGGTAGGGATCATCGCGGGATCCCTCCTGCTCTATCAGCTCGACCCTGAAGCCGTTGGCGCCGAGGACGCGGCCGCGCAGGTTGATCCTGGCGAACTCGAAGTCACCCTCGGCTTCGAGCCCAAGCGCCGTTTCATACCACTCGCACGCGGCCTCGAGGTCGGCGACGGAGATGCCGGCGTGCTCGAAGC
>JBFXEM010000132.1:0-6091 GCA_050180135.1 Solirubrobacterales bacterium
CGGTCGAGATGGCGGCCTATTTCGTGGTCGCGGAGGCGCTCACCAACGTTGCCCGCTATGCCGACGCCGCGGAGGCGACAGTGCGGGTGGCGCGCAACAACGGTGTCGTCGAGGTCGAGGTCCGCGACGACGGCGGCGGCGGCGCCGACCCCGCCGCGGGAACCGGGCTGCGTGGGCTCGAGGACCGGGTCGCGGCGCTGGACGGAAGCTTCGAGGTCGAGAGCCGCACCGGCGCGGGAACGACGGTGGCGGCGAGGATCCCGTGCGAGTAGTCGTGGCCGACGACTCGACGCTGCTGCGCGAGGGCATCGTGCGTTTGCTCGAGGAGGCCGGGATCGAGGTCGTCGGACAGGCTGGCGATGCCGAGGACTTGATGCGAAAGGTGCGCGCCCACAAGCCCGACGTCGCCCTCGTCGACGTGCGAATGCCGCCGACCCACACCGACGAGGGCCTGCGCGCCGCCCGTGAGATCCGCGCCGAGCTGCCCCAGGTCTCGGTCCTCGTCCTCTCCCAGTACGTCGAGGTCACCTACGCCCGCGAGCTGCTGGCCGAAAGCGCCGAGGGGCTCGGCTACCTGCTCAAGGACCGGGTCGCCGACGTCGAGGCGCTGACCGACGCGGTGCGCCGGGTCGGCGGCGGTGGCTCCGTGCTCGATCCGGAGGTCGTCTCGCAGATGCTCGGCCGGCGGCGCCGCGACGACCCACTGGAGGAGCTGACCCCGCGCGAGCGCGAGGTCCTCGGCCTGATGGCCGAGGGTCGCTCCAACGCCGCGATAGCCGAAGCTCTGGTCGTCTCCGAACGGGCGGTCGAGAAGCACGTGACCGGGATCTTCTCCAAGCTCGAGTTGCCGGCCAGCGGCGACGGCCACCGGCGAGTGCTCGCGGTGCTGCGGTTCCTCGAAGACCCGAGCTGAGTCGAGGCTAGAGCGCGGCGGCGAGCCTGCGGCGGTACTCGCGGGCCTCGGGGGAGGCGGGGTCGGCGTCGTTGAGGACGCCGATGAAGGCGCGGCGGAGCAGGTCGCGCTGCTCGGGCGTCGAGGCGTTGGCGAACTCGGCCAGCAGCGCCTCCAGAGCGCCGTCGCGGTCGCCGCCGTCGAGGGCGTCGAAGGCCTGGGTGCCGAGGCCCTCCTTGGCGAGGCGGATGCGGGCGGCGATTCCGGCCGCGGCGAAGTCCTCTTCGTGGGCTGCGACGGCCTCCAGGGCCTCGTCCTCGGCTCCCCGCGCGAGCCGCGCCCGGCCCAGCGCGACGGCGACGTCAGCGCGGCGCGGCTCCAGTTCGGCGGCCTCGCGCAGCGAGAGCTCGTCGCCGGCGGCGAGCAGCTCGTCGACCTTGGACGGCAACAGCCCGTCGAAGAAGGACTCGACCTGCGCTTTGGGCACGGCGCCGACGAACTCGTTGACGACCTTGCCGTCGCGGAAGGCCTTGACCGCGGGAATCCCCTGCACGCCGAAGCGCTGCGAGAGCCCCTGGTTGGAATCGACGTCGACCTTGGCCAGGAGGACCTTGCCGCCGCGGCTCGCCTCGGCCGCTTCCAGAGCCGGCCCCAGGGCTCGGCAGGGCCCGCACCACTCGGCCCAGAAGTCGACCACCACCGGCGTCTGCTTGGAGAGCTCGACGACGTCGCGGTCGAAGGTCGCTTCGGTTACGGCGAGGGCCATCCGCGGAGCTTAGATAATGGCTGCCATGGGAGAGGAGCGCGCACAGCGACCGCCGCCGACCAGCGGCATCTCCGAGCTGGTGCTCGAGACCGCCGACCTCGAGGCGGCGCGGACGTTCTACCGCGACCTGCTCGGCTTCGAGGAGACGCTGTGGGGCGAGGGGCGCGAGGGGCGCTACTGGTACCTGATCGGCGATAGCGCCCGGCTCGGGCTCTGGACCGAGCAGGTCGGCCTGGCCGGCGGCCGCGGCGGCGCCCACGTCCACTTCGCCTTCCACGTCGAGGACCGCGAGATCGACAGGATCGGGGCCCGGATCGAAGCCGGCGGGGGCGTAGTCGAGGGCCCGATCCAGCTCGGCCCCGGCCGCGCGATCTACATCACCGACCCCGACGGCAACGTGGTCGAGTTCTGGTCCCAGGACATGGCCGAATACGCGCGAGGCGCGCGGGAGAAGGGCACCCCGGGCACCTTCCGGACGGCGTGAGTGCGGGTGTCCTGACCAAGCAGATCAAGGACGAGCGAGGGAGTGTGCTCTGCACATGACCGAGCGAGGACGCCGAGCTGCGCCGGTCAGGTGCCCGCAGTCATGCCGTCCAGGTCGCGCCTGAGCTCCTTCAGCTCGTCCCTTATCCTGCCCGCCTCCTCGAAGCGGAGGTCGTCGGCGGCGGCCAGCATTTCCTCCTCGAGGGTGACGATCGTGCGCTCCAGCTCCTCCGGCGTCTCGAAGTCGTCGCCACGGCGGCGGCGTCGTTTGGCCGGCGCCCGGTCCTCCATCGCAAGGAAGTCGGACATCTCGGAGATCCCTTTGCGAACGGTCTCCGGCGTGATCCCGTGCTCCTCGTTGTAGGCGAGCTGGATCGCGCGGCGCCGATCGGTCTCGCTCATCGCCGCGCGCATCGCGTCGGTCTCGCGGTCGGCGTACATCACCACCCGCCCGTTGACGTTTCGCGCCGCCCGCCCGATCGTCTGCACGAGGCTCGTCTCACCGCGCAGGAAGCCCTCCTTGTCGGCGTCGAGGATCGCCACCAGGGAGACCTCGGGCAGGTCGAGCCCCTCGCGCAGCAGGTTGACCCCGACCAGGACGTCGTACTCGCCGAGCCGCAGGTCGCGGATGATCTGGATCCGTTCGAGGGTGTCGACCTCCGAGTGCAGGTAGCGGACCTTGACCCCGTACTCGAGCAGGTAGGCGGTCAGGTCCTCGGCCATCTTCTTGGTCAGGGTGGTGACCAGCACCCTCTCCCCCGCCTCTGCCACCTTGCGCGCCTCGTTCATAAGGTCGTCGATCTGGTTGCGGGTCGCGCGCAGCTCGATGTAGGGGTCAACGATCCCGGTCGGGCGCACGATCTGCTCGACGATCCGGCTCGACTCGGCTTTCTCGAACAGCCCCGGCGTCGCCGAGACCATCACCAGCTGCGGCACCCGCTCGAGGAACTCGTCGAATTTCAGCGGCCGGTTGTCGATCGCCGAGGGCAGTCGGAAGCCGAAGTCGATCAGCGTCGTCTTGCGCGATCTATCCCCCTCGTACATGCCGCCGATCTGGGGGATCGTCTGGTGGGACTCGTCGACGAAGACGACGAAGTCGTCGGGGAAGTAGTCGATCAGGGTGTGCGGCGGCGTGCCGGGGTCGCGACCGTCGAGGATGCGCGAGTAGTTCTCGATCCCCGAGGTGAAGCCCAGCTCCTTGATCATCTCGATGTCGTAGGCGGTGCGCTGCTGCAACCGGTGAGCCTCCAGCATCTTGCCTTCGGCCTCGAGCTCGCCGACCCGGTTGGTCAGTTCGAAGCGGATCTCCTCGACCGCGCGCTCGACCGTCTCGTCTTTGGTCACGTAGTGGGAGGCCGGCCAGACGGAGACATGATCGATCGTGTCGAGGATCTCCCCGGTCAGCGGGTCGAAGTGCTGGATCCCCTCGATCTCGTCGCCGAAGAGGGAGATCCGGTAGGCCGACTCGGCGTAGGCGGGCATGATCTCCAGCACCTCGCCGCGGACCCGGAAGGTGCCGCGGCCGAGCACCGAGTCGTTGCGCTGGTACTGCATTTTCACCAGCTTGCGCAGAACCACGTCGCGTTCGATCTCCGCGCCGACCTTGAACAGCTGCATTTTTTCGTTGTAGACCTGCGGCGAGCCGATCCCGTAGATGCAGGAGACCGAGGCGACGATGATCACGTCGCGGCGCGCGAACAGCGAGGCGGTGGCGGCGTGGCGCAGGCGGTCGATCTCGTCGTTGATCGAGGAGTCCTTCTCGATGTAGAGGTCCTGGGCCGGGACGTAGGCCTCCGGCTGGTAGTAGTCGTAGTAGGAGACGAAGTACTCGACCGAGTTGTCCGGGAAGAACTCGCGGAACTCGTTGCACAGCTGCGCCGCCAGCGTCTTGTTGTGGGCGATTACGAGCGCCGGGCGCTGCACCGCGGCGATCGTCGCCGCCATCGTGAAGGTCTTGCCGGTCCCGGTCGCCCCCAGCAGGGTCTGGAAGCGTTCGCCCGCGGCCAGCCCCGCGGCCAGCCCCTCGATCGCCTTCGGCTGGTCGGCGGTCGGCGTGTAGGCAGGGTTCAGGTTGAAGTCGGGCACCCGTTGAAAATAGCGAGCGGCCACCCCGGCCCCTCCATCGCGTGGTTCCTTTCGGCCCTCACGCGACCGAAAGGAACCACGCGATGGGAAACTGGGGGTGTGAGCCGCTCGAGCGCAGCCGTCGCCGCCTTCTTCGTCGCCGCCGGCGCCAACCACTTCGCCAACCCGCGCGCCTACGAAGCGATGGTGCCACCCACGCTGGGCTCGCGGCGCAGGGAGGTCAACCTGCTCAGCGGCGCCGCCGAGATCGCCGGCGGACTGGCGGTCCTGCACCCGGCCACGCGCCGGGCCGGACGCTGGTGGTTGCTGGCGCTGTTGGTCGCGGTCTTCCCGGCCAACGTCCACATGGCGGTCAGCCCCGAGCAGGTTCCGGGGCTCGACCTGAGGAAGATCCCTCGCTGGGCGCTGTGGGCGCGGCTGCCGCTGCAGCCATTGGCGATGCTTTGGGTGTGGCGGGCGACTCGCCCACGCTGATCGGCTCGCGCTCGGTCTTCGCCCAGTTCCCGCGCGAGCTCAGCTGCCGCGCCGTCGAGCGCATCAGCACCGGCCACAGGAACCACGTGTACGGCGTGTAGACCTGGGCGATCAGGAAGCCCTTGAGCCAGCCCAGAGGCCCCTGCTCAGAACGGGCGGCGACGCAGCCCATTGCGGTGCCGCCGAAGGCGAGCACGTAGAAGAAGACGAGCTGCCAGGTCGGACCGGCTCCCCAGAACGGCGCCGTCCCGGTGATCGCCAGGAACAGCGCCCCGAGCAGGCCGAGGCCGACGATCCCCTGCCAGATCGGCATCAGCATGTAGGCCAGTTGCTCGATGCGGGCGGCGCGGCCGGGCGGGGACTGCAGGACCTCGCGCCACAACGCCATCGCCTGCAGGTTGCCCTGCGACCAGCGGGTGCGCTGGCGAAACAGCGGCCGCAGCTTCGAGAGCCCCTGCTGGTCGACGGCGGCGCGCAGGTCCTGGCGCCCCTCCCAGCCGGCGGCGATCAGCCGCAGCCCGAGGTCCTGGTCCTCGGTCAGCTTGTCGCGCCAAGGACCCTCCTCGTCGGCGACCGAATCGAGGGCGCTGAGGCGGTTGAACTGGCCGTTGCCGCCCATGCCGGCGGTGCCCCAGTGGTCGCGCCCGGCCTGGAAGAGGTGGCCGTAGACGGAGAACTCGACGTCCTGGAGCCAGGTCAACAGGTGCTGGCGGTTGTAGATCCGCACCAGCGACTGCATCCCTCCCACCCTCGGGTCGGCGAAGTGGCTGGCGGCGTAGTGCGGCGCGGAGGCGCGCAGGCGGCCGTCGGCGTCGACGATGACGACGATCGTGCGCTCGCGGTCGTGGTGCTCGGCGAGCGAGCGATAGGCGAAGTTGAGCGCTGCCGCCTTGCCCTGGCGGGCGTCCGGGGCACGGCGCCGGAGCACGAAGAGATCGGGATGGTCGATCGCGGCGAGGATCTCGGCCGTGCGGTCGTCGGAGCCGTCGTCGATCACGACCACGCGCCGCTGCGCCACCGGCAGCTCGATCAAGCGCTGGACCGAGTCGGCAATCGTCACCTCCTCGTTCAACGCCGGGACCAGGAAGACCCAGGAGAAGGCGTCGGCGCCCTGCGGCGGCGGCTCGGGCGGGCGCACGATCGCCTTGTGGCCGCGCACGAACAGCAGCAGCGTCCAGCAGAACATCGCGACGACGACAACCAGGCAGATCGTGAAGAGGACTGCCCAGGCAAGCGGCAGCCCCTCGAACGGCCAGGTCGGCGTCGCCACTCTAGGTCTCCATCAGGTAGCTCGGCTCAGCCGGCTCGATTCCCTGCTCGGGTTCGCTGACGACGATCTGCTCGAGCTCGGCCGAGCGCACGTCGGGTTCGCCCAGCGCCGCCTTCAGCTG
>JBFXEM010000133.1:0-6025 GCA_050180135.1 Solirubrobacterales bacterium
CCACGGGGTCGGCATCCTCGATCACATCGAGGACCGCATCGTCGGCCTCAAGGTGCGCGACATCTACGAGGCGCCGGCGGCGGCGATCATCCTCACCGCGCACGAGGAGCTGGAGCGGCTGGTCGGGACGATCCACCAGAACCAGTTCAAGCCGGCCCTCGACCAGAAGTGGGGCTACCTCGTCTACGCCGGACTTTGGTGGGAGCCGCTGCGCGGCGACCTCGACGCCTACATGGAGGCCGTCAACGCCCAGGTGACGGGGGAGATCGGGCTGCGCCTCTACAAAGGCAGCGTCCGCGTCGTCACCCGCTCCTCGCCCAACGCCGTCTACGACGCCGACCTCGCCGGCTTCTCGGAGTCGGGCGGGCTGTTCTCGCAGACCGCCTCGCCGGGCTTCATCGAGCTCTGGTCGCTGCAGTCGCGGATGGCGCACCAGATCCGGGAACGACAGAGCGGGGAGGATGGAGCAGCGTGATGTACGACAAGGTCGGGAAGACCGCCGTCAAGTTCGCCTACCGGTACCTGCGCTTGCGCTACAAGCGGGAGATCCGGATCGGGATCGGCGTCACCGCCGCGGCCGTCGCGGTCGCGGCGTTCCTCGCCAGCCGCAACGTCCGCGAGGGCTGAGCGCGGAGCGGCGCCGAGCCGCAAGTTCCGTTGCGGCTTATCGTCAACTTGTTAGGAAGCGCTAACAAACTCCGCTAGCCTCGGACGCCGTCGTGGCGTCGGTTCAGCTCAGAGGCAGCCTCTTCGCGGTCGCGGCCGCGACCGCGATCCTGCTCGCGCTGCTGGTCGGCGTCCTGGCGCTGGCCGCGCCGGCGGGAGCGGTGGACGCCGAGGCGCTGGAAGGCAAGCTCGCGGGTGCCCGGGAAGAAGCCGCCTCGATCGCCTCCGAGCTGCGGCAGAGCCGCGCGGCCCTGGCCACGGCCGAAGGCGAAGCGGCCGACGCCGAGGCACGCGAGAACGAGCTCTCGGGCCTGCTCGCCGAAGGCCAGGAACGGACCGCGGAGCTGAACGAACAGGTGGCCCGCACCCGCGCCCGTCTGGCCGCCGAGAAAGCGCGCCTGCAGCGCGCCCGCGCCGCCCTCGCGGCGCGCCTGGTGGCGATCTACGAGAGCGGCACGCCGAACACCGCAAGCGTCATCTTCGGGTCCGGCAGCTACGACGAAATGGTCACCCGCAGCCACTACTTCAGCCTCGTCGCCGAATCCGACAGCGACCTCGCCGACCGGGTGGCCGATGTCCGCGACGGAGTCGAGGCGCAGGTCGGCGAAGTGGTCGCCCTGCAGGAAGAAGCGGTCGAACACGAAGAAGAGCTGGCCGCGGCCCAGGCGGAAATCGGCGCCGTGCGCGAATCGGCGCAGGCGACGGCGGCCGAAATGCAGGCGCTCGGGGCCGAGCGCGAGGCCTCGCTCTCGAACCTGCGCCAGAAGATCGACGGCTGGGTCGAAGAGGTCGCGGCAGCCGAGGCGACCGAAGCCGAAGCCGAAGCCGAGGTCGGGCGCTGGCTCGGCGGGCCCTACTCGATCCCCACCTACATCGTGATGTGCGAGTCCGGCGGCGACTACGGCGCCGTCAACCCCTACAGTGGCGCCGGCGGCGCCTACCAGATCCTGCCCTCGACCTGGGACCTCTACGGGGGCCAGGGCGAACCGCAGAACGCGCCGAAGGCCGAACAGGACCGGATCGCCGCCGAAATCTGGGCCGACTCCGGCGGCTCGGCCTGGGTCTGCGCGTAAGCCGCGACAGAGCCGTCGCAGCAAATTTCCAGTCTGCGCGCCACCGCAGACAAAATGTCTCCTAGGCTCCCTACCATGCAGACCGTGAGACAGAGCTGGACCGACGATCGCCTAGACGACCTCCAGGGCGAGATGCACCGGGGATTCGCCCGCGTCGATGCCGACATGCGTGAGATCCGCACCGAGCTGGGGGCGCTGCAGCGGACCGTGGTGGTGGGGTTCGCGGCCCTCGGTGGCGGCCTCCTTGCCTCGATCGCGGCCACCGTCCTCAGCGCGTTCCTCGGCTAGCCCGTTTCGGCCAGCCCCCGGGTCTTGCCGGCCGGAGAGCTCCCTCTTCTCTTTGAGCTGAACAGCCCGATCCTCGTGCGGATGGGACGGCTCGAGGCGAGGGTTGGGGAAGGGGCGAAGCGTCTTGCATTTTTTTGCTTCAGCGAAACTCGGACGGCCGGGGCTCGACCCACAAAAAAGTTAAGCGGAACCCCTTCCCCATCCCCGCCCCAACCCCGTCACAAATCCGCGCCGATTGACCCCGGACTTAGCGCAGAAGTGCCCCGGGTCCATCTGCCCCACTTGGCATAGTCGTCCTCACCTCGTGAGCTCTCCTGCCGCCGTCCATTTGCATGCCCACAGCGAGTATTCGCTGTTGGACGGGGCCTGCAAGATCGACGCGATGGCGGCCCGGGCGGCGGAGCTCGACCAGCCGGCGCTGGGGCTGACCGACCACGGGGTGATGAACGGGGCGGTCGACCTCTACAAGGCCTGCCGCAAGCACGGGATCAAACCGATCGTCGGGCTCGAGGCCTACCTCGTCGAGGACCGCCGCGCGATCAAGGAGCAGACGAGGTACGAGCGCAACCACCTGACCCTGCTGGCCGAAAGCGACAAGGGCTTCGCCAACCTCGTCAAATTGACCTCGGCCGGCTTCCTCGAGGGCTTCTCACGCGGCAAGGCCAATGTCGACATGGAGTTGCTGGCCGAACACGCCGAGGGCGTGATCGTGCTCACCGGCTGCCTGCAGTCGCGCTTCTGCCGTCGCCTGATCGAAGAGCGCCAGGACGACGCCCGTACCCACCTCGACGACCTGATCCAGGCCTTCGGCGCCGACCAGGTCTATTTCGAGGTCCAGAAGAACGGGATCGACGACCAGGACCGGGCCAACCAGGGGATCGTCCGCTACGCCCGCGAGCTCGGCCGCCCGCTGGTCGCCACCGCCGACGTCCACTACCTGCGGCGCGAGGACTTCGACAACCACGCGGCGCTGCTCTGCGTGCAGACGAAGTCGACGCTGGAAGCGCCGAAGATGAGCTTCGACACGAACGAGTTCTACATCAAAAGCAGCGACGAAATGCACGAGGCGTTCGCCGAGTGGCCGGACGCGGTGCCGACCTCGTTGGAGATCGCCGAGCGCTGCTCGCTCGACATCGAGCTCGGCAGCCTGCTGCTGCCGCGCTACCCGACCGAAACCGACGAGGAGCCGGAGCAGATGCTGCGCCGGATCGCCGGCGAGGGGCTGCGCGCCCGCTACGGCGACCCGCCGCCGGCCGAGGCTGTCGAGCGGATGGAGTTCGAGCTCGGGGTGATCGAGGAGATGGGCTTCTCCTCCTACTTCCTGATCGTCTGGGACTTCGTCCGCTACGCGAAGGAAAACGGCGTCGCCGTCGGCCCCGGTCGCGGCTCGGCGGCCGGCTCGATCGTTTCCTACATCCTCCGCATCACCGACCTCGACCCGCTCGCCGAGGGCCTGATCTTCGAGCGCTTCCTCAACCCCGGCCGTAAATCGATGCCGGATATCGACATCGATTTCTCGGTTCGCGGGCGCGAGCGGATGATCCGCTACGTGGCCGAGAAGTACGGCCGCGAATCGGTCGCCCAGATCATCACCTTCGGCAAGATGGCGCCGCGCGCGGCCACCCGCGACGCCGCCCGCGTGCTCGGCTACGACTACGCCACCGGCGACCGCCTCGCGAAGCAGATCCCGGAGCCGATCATGGGCCGCAGCCCGTCCTTCGCCGAATGCCTGAAGAACGGGCAGGAGCTGAAACGGACCTACGACACCGAGCCCGACGCGAAGAAGGTGATCGACGTCGCCCAGGGGCTCGAGGGGATCATCCGCAACAACTCGATCCACGCCGCCGCGGTCGTGATCGCCGACCGGCCCCTGCAGGAGATCGTGCCGCTGCAGCTGGCCGAGGACAAGACCGCACCGGCGGCCACCAACGGCAGCGGCAACGGCAACGGGACGGGCAAAGCCGAGCGCCAGTACAAGATCGTGACCCAGTACTCGATGGGCCCGATCGAGGAGATCGGGCTGCTGAAGATGGACTTCCTCGGGCTCCGAAACCTCGACGTGATCGAGGACGCGATCGACATCATCGAGCGCTCGCGCGGCCAGCGGATCGACATGGAGCAGATCCCAATCGACGACGCCAAGACCTACGCGATGCTGGCCAGCGGCGACTCGACCGGGGTCTTCCAGTTCGAGTCCGAGGGCATGCGCGACGCCCTGCGCAAGGTCGGCCCGACCGAGTTCGCCGACCTGGTCGCGCTTGGCGCCCTCTACCGCCCCGGCGCGATGGCCTACATCCCCACCTACGCCAAAGGCAAGAAGGACCCCTCGACCGTTCGCTACCCGGACCCGCGCCTGCGCGCGATCACCGAGGAGACCCACGGCTGCGTCATCTACCAGGAGCAGTTGATGGAGATCTCGCGCTCGATGGCCGGCTTCAGCGGCGCCGAGGCGGACGATCTGCGCAAGGCGATCGGCAAGAAGAAGCGCGAGCTGATGGCGACGATGAAAGACAAATTCATGCAGGGGCTGGCGGAATCGAACACCGCCCCCAACGTCGCCAAAGACCTCTGGAAGCTGAACGAAGCGGCCGCCGACTACTCCTTCAACAAGTCCCACGCCGCCTGCTATGGGCTGATCTCCTATCGCACCGCCTACCTCAAGGCCAACTTCCCAGCCGAGTACATGGCGGCGGTGATCTCCTCGGTGATGAGCACCAAAGACAAGGTCCCGTTCTTCGTCAACCGCTGCGCGGAGATGGGCATCGACGTCCTGCCGCCGGACGTCAACACCTCCGACCACAGCTTCGTCGTCTTCGAGAACAAGATCCGCTTCGGCCTCGACGCGGTCAAGAACGTCGGCCACTCGGCGGTGGAGGCGATCCTGCGCGCCCGCGAGGACGCCGAGATCACCTCGATCTGGGATTTCTGCGAGCGGGTCGACTCGCGCGCGGTCAACAAACGCGCGATCGAATGCCTGATCAAGTGCGGCGCCCTCGACTCCACCGGCGCCACCCGCAAGGGGATGCTGGAGGCGCTGCCGGCGGCCCAGTCGGCCGGGCAGAAGGCGCAGGAAGACGCGCAGATGGGGCAGGGCTCGATCTTCGACTTCGGCGACGACGGCGGGGCGGGTCAGGCGCAAGCCCAGGCCCACCACCGGCCGCCGATCTCCGCCGTCGAGTTCGAGCGGGCGGAAATGCTGGCGATGGAGAAGGAGACGCTCGGGACCTACCTCTCCTCGCACCCGCTGGCCGAAGTCGGGCCGGCGCTGCGGGCCAAGGTGGACTGCAGCCTGGCGCAGCTGGCCGGCAAGCCCGACGGCGCCTGGGTCACCGTCGGCGGCATCGTCGTCGACTGCAAGAAAATCCGCACCAAGAGCGGCAGCCAGATGATGTTCGCGACCCTCGACGACGTCGAGGGGCAGGTCGAGATGCTCGTCTTCAAGGCCGACCAAGCCGAGAGCGCGGCGGTGATCGCTCCCGACGCGATCGTCCTCGTCCGCGGCCGTCTCGATCACAAGGACCGCGGCGAGACCAAGCTGGTGGTGCAGGAGGCCCAGCGCTTCGAACCCGACAGCGAGGAGATCGCCAGCGCCGCCACCAAGGTGAGGGCGCTGCCGAGCGGGCCCTTCGAGCTGATGATCGACGTCGAAAAGCTCGGCGTCCCCGGCCTCATGGACGAGCTCAAGTCGCTGCTCGAGGACCACAAGGGGGAGTCCGACGTGCGCCTCGTGGTGCAGACCAGCGAAGGCCCGAAGAAGCTGCGAATCGGCGATGAGTACCGGGTCGAGCCCTCGACCGGGCTGCGCTACGAGATCGGGCAGCTGTTGGGTCCTGACGCACTCGCCGCTTGATCGCCGCAAACCGCTTGGTTCCGCGCTCTCGCATCCCTAGACTTCATCCATGACCGCTACGCGCACCGACCTTGGCGAGTGTCGCCAGTGCCGCTCCTTCTGCGACAAGATGGTCGAGCCGCGCGGCTGCGTCGAACTCGGTTGCCGT
>JBFXEM010000134.1:0-5995 GCA_050180135.1 Solirubrobacterales bacterium
TTTCTATTCCACTTCCTTTCCAGGCTGTTCCGAAGATTTGAACGAGGCCGAGGTGATGCGGTCGGCGCTGAGACTGCTTTTGCTGAGAGTCGCGGTGATCTGGCCCTCCTGCACGATCACGACCCGATCGCAGAGCGCCGCCAGCTCCTCCTCGTCCGAGGAGGTGATGAGGACCGCCGCACCGTCCTGCGCGGCAGCGAGAACGAGGCGATAGATCGCGGCCTTGGCGCCGACGTCCACGCCCTGAGTGGGCTCGTCGAGCAGGAGCACCTTGGGTTCGGTGCGCAGGCATTTGGCCAACACCACCTTTTGCTGGTTTCCTCCCGACAGGGTCGAGATCGGGGCCTCGACGCTGGAGCAGACAATTTCGAAGTCATCGACCCATCGCACCGCCTCGACGGCCTCGAGGGACTTGCGCAGGACGCCCATCTCGACGGCCCCATCCAAGCCCGTCAGAGTCAGGTTCTCGCGTACCGACCAGCTGGGCAGGATCGCTGAGTTTGCGCGGTCCGCGGGCACGTACGCAACCCCAACCTCGATCGCCTTCGAGGGGTCACCGAGGCGGACCTCGCTGCCGTTCACTGTGACGCTCCCGGAAAGCGGCGTAATCGCACCGAAGGCCAGCGCAGCCACTTCCTCCCGGCCCGATCCGATCTGACCGGCGACTCCGACTATCTCCCCGCTTCTGACCTGGGTGGAGAAGGTCCGCAATTTCGCGCCGCCGAGCTCCTCGATCTGAAGGACGAGCTCTCCCTCGTGGTCCTCACTCTCGACGGGATAAACCTGGTCCAGCTCTCGA
Source organism: Solirubrobacterales bacterium (assembly GCA_050180135.1). Lineage (GTDB taxonomy): Bacteria > Actinomycetota > Thermoleophilia > Solirubrobacterales > 70-9 > VAYN01. The sequence goes on from JBFXEM010000134.1 coordinate 800, forward strand.
CCGAGCACGAGACGGACCAGGTCGTCATGGTCAAGGCCCTCGATATCGGCCGCCGCCACCGTCTCCCCGTCGCGGAGGACCGTGACGGCGTCGGCCAGTTCCAGAACCTCGTTGAGTCGGTGGGTGACCAAGAGGATGGAGTGACCCTGGCTCCTCAGCTGCACCAGGATTTCCGAGAGGCGCGCGACCTCAGGGCCCGAAAGGGAGGCCGTCGCCTCGTCCAACACGAGCAGATTCGCACCCTCCTCCCAGCCAGCGATGGCGCGGAGGATGGCGACGATCGTGCGATGCGTCGGCGGCAGCTCGGCGACCGGGACATCCACCTTGAGGTGGATCCCGAATTCCCTCGCCAGGTCCGCCGCCCGGCGCCGGTCGCGCCGGCGCGAAAGGGTCCCCCATCGGGTCTTGATGAAGCCGTTGCCGAGGGCGATGTTGTCCGCGGCGTCGAGGGTAGGGACCAGAGCAAGATCCTGATGGATGAAATGGACCCGGCTGTTCCAGAGTTCCGAGCGGTCGAGCTCAGAGGCCTCCAGGTCCTCGTCCATGAAGCGGACTGCGGCGGGCCCATCGGGCTTGTGAAACCCCGACAAGACCTTGATCAGGGTCGACTTTCCCGATCCGTTCTGACCGAGAAGACCATGGATTTCCGAGGCCCCGACGCGCAGCCACGCATCTTTCAATGCGTGTTGCGCGCCGAAGGTCTTGGAAATGTTCTCAGCGTGGAGCACTTGGAACCATCCGACCGTCCGCGACGATCAGACTCCCCACAACTCTTCGAATTCCTCCTTGTAGTTGGGGGCGCCGGGCCATTCCTGCAGGTCGAACGTCAGATCTTTGGCTTCAAGGATCTGCGAGGGCAGGGGGAATTTTCCGGGCGCTGGTTCTTCCGGCTCCTGGCCGGCCAGCAGGCGTGAGACCGCGTCCGCGGCGAACCAGCCAAAGGCGACGTTGGGAATTGCGACGTCGGCGGCCTGAACCGAGCCTTTCTTGATTTCTTCCCAGTTGGAGGCGTCGCCCGCATATCCGAACGTCTTGACGTCGGTGCCGACGCCAGCCGCCTGAATCGCCGGATCGACTCCGGTCTGCATCGCACCCAGCGCGAACGCGATGTACTTCGTGTCCGGGTTGCGCTGGAGGTAGGAGACGACCTGCTGCGGTAGCTGAGAGCCGACTTCGGAAGTCTTCGCTTCTTCGGTTTCGATCTCGCAGTCCGGGCAGACCCGTTCGAACTCCGGGACCAGTCCTTCGCCCATCTTCGCGAAGGCGGAGATTTCGGGCAGGTTGAACCAGGCGAGCTTTCCGCTTCCGCCCATCTTCACCGCGGCGTAGTCAGCCATCAGTTTTCCGTACTGGATCCAGGCCTCGGGGCCCTGGACGACCCAGGTCCAGCCGAATTCCGGCCCGGCGGGTTCCGCTCCGCCCATGTTCATCACGATGGCGCCGCGGGATTCGAGGGTCTTCATCTGCTCTTTGTAGATTTCAGCGGGGAAGCCACCCGAGGACACGACCGCATCCGCCTGACCGTTGACCGCGGTTTCCATCGCCTTCGCGGCGGTACTGGGATCGGTCCCGGCGTCAACTCGTTTGAAGTTGAGGCCAAGGATCTTGCTCGCTTCCTCGAACCCGTCGCCATGCTGCTTGCAGGAAGGCACTCCACACTGGAGGTAGTAGACAGTCGCCCCGGTAGGGAGTTTCTTCAGAGGTTCGGTAAGCCCGATTTTCTGGGGAACCTGCTGGTATTCAGCGACGTACTGTTCCGCTTCTTTCAGCGCGGCAGTGCTCGACCCACCTGAGGACCCTTCGGTCGCTTCGCTCGTGGAACTGCTGCTCGAGCTGCTCGACCCTCCTCCGCATGCACTGAAGAGAGCCGCCAGCGCCATAACACCGCAGATGGCGACTATCAGTCTTCCTCGATTTTGGCGTCCATCACCCTTACGCATCTTCATTTTTGGCGTTTCTCTCCTTTGGTTCCCTGTGAGTAACCGCTTCTTCGCAACCGGGCGACCGGTAGGGCCACAATAACTGCAGATTGGCCGCTGTCAACCCCTAGGCCTGATCTTTGGTGCGAGTGGCCGCTGCGGCTAGGGCTTGGATCGGGAGGCCGACTTGGCCACGACCGGATTGGTCACGGCGCCCACCCCTTCAACCTCGCAAGTGATCTCGTCACCGGGGGCAGCCGGCTCGACGCCCGCGGGGGATCCGGTGCCGATCACGTCTCCTGGATAGAGGGTCATCCTGTGGCTGAGCCAAGAGACCAGCTCGGGGATCGGGAAGACCAGATCGGCCGTCGATCCCTGCTGCCGCACCTCCCCGTTCACGTGCGTGGTCATTTTCAGATCGGAGGTGTCGAAATCCCGCGCTACACGGATCTCGGGGCCGATCGGGCAGAAGGTGTCGTAGTTCTTCAGCAGGGTGATCGGACACATCCAGTCGTCGGTCATCTCGTTCATCGGCGAGATGTCGTTGATGACCCCGTAGCCGAAGATGTGGGCCTCGGCCTCCTCGATGCTGACCTCAGAGGCGCGCCGGCCGATGATGATCGCGACCTCGACCTCCCAGCAGGCTTCGATCTCCGCATACGGCAGCACGATGTCCTCGCGGCTTGCCGTCAGGGTGTGCGGGAGCTTGGCGAAGACGAAGGGATCCGGCGGAAGATCCGGTTTACCCACGCGAGCGTGTTCGTGGGTGAGCCCGCAGAACAACATCTTGCCCGGCTGCGTGAAAGGAACCAGTGGCCTCGAGACGTCGACGACCTCACCCGAGGCCGACTGCTCATCCGCTCGCTCGATCGCCCTCTCTCCATCGGCGATGAAGTCCGACAGGGTCCGGTATCCGGTCGGCACCGCGCCGTTCCCGGAGACGACCCCGATTCCGTCCTCGCCGTCCAGTTCGAACCGCGTCAGCTTCATGCGTCCTCCGTCTTCGGACCAACTTGGATGGTGTTGCTCGGCCGGTCGCGGTCGTCTCGGAAATCGGCGCCGGTGACGTATGAACCACCGTCGATGCACAGGCAGGCGGCCGTGATGTAGCTCGACTCAGGCGAGGAGAGAAAGAGCAGGCTGTGGGCGATCTCGGCGGGCACACCCTGCCGTCCCAGCAGGCAGTTCGCCCCGAGCGCCTCGAGCTCCAGCTCGGCCTGATCGAACGACAGACCGTTGGCGGTCGCGTAGCCCTGGATGTGGACCGAGGTTCGGATGAAGCCCGGAACGAGGGTGTTGACCCGGATCCCAGAATCGGCGAACTCGCAAGCCTGGTCTCGGCTGAGGGCCATAAGAGCGGCCTTGGTCGAGTCGTAGGGCGCCCATCCTTCGCGCGACCCGCGGGCGCCGATCGAGGAGACGTTCACGATCGTCCCACCGCCACCGCGAACCATCTCCGGGATCGCGTACTTGGCCACGTGCACGGCGCCCATCAGGTTGACGTCGATCGCCAGGGACCAGTCGGCGGCGTCCAGCTCGGTCACCTTCTTGAAGGGCGGGCGGGCGCCGGCGAGGTTGATGACGGCGTCGATTCCGTGGAACTCGGAGACGACCCGGCGAACCGCGGCATGCACCTCCTGCTCAGCGGAGACATCGGCCGACAGAGCCAAAACCCGGTCGCCCGCCCGCGTCGCCTCCGCCGCCGCTTCGGCCTTTGCCTGGTCGAGGTCGAGAAGCGCAACCCGCGCGCCCTCCGCGACGAAGAGCTCGGCGGTGGCCGAACCGAGGCCCCCGCCGGCCCCGGTTATCAGGGCGACCTTGCCCTCGAGCCGCCCGCCGCTCACGCTCACTCCACCTCGTAGACGGCGATCCCGTCGCCGCGCGAGGTGCCGACCCAGATGTCGCCCCCGATCTCCGCGGCGGTGGTCGCCAGCATTCCGGCGCTGTCGTCGTTGACGAGCTGCGTGGATCCGGACAGCTCGGGGTCGATCTCGAGCACGTGGTACGGGTAGCCGTGGTCCACCCCCTCCTCGAGGAAGTCCTCCAGGACCTGATGGGCCGTGGTCCGCTGCCCGGTGGCGAGGATCTTTCCGTCGTCGGACCAGGTCAGGTTGTCCGTCAGCAGGCCGGTCTCGATGGTCCGCCGTTCGGGAGTGTCTCCGGCCATCCGCTCGATGCGGGCGACGACTTCCGCCGCCCAGAGCCCGACGTAGAAGTAGCGACCGTCGGCCGACACCTCGATCCCGTTCGGTGTGTTCAGGTCGGTGCCCGGCGCGATCAACCAGCCGGTCTCCTGGTCGGTCCATTCGATCACGTTTCCAGTCGGGCGGCCGCTCACCACCCAATCCGCGACCGCCTCGAACGCCCGCCGCTGGTCGGGGGCGAAGTTCTTCGCCCCGCCGAAGGCGAAGTTGGCGACCGCGAAGCCGCCGGTCGGCAGCGCGCAGACGTCGTTGCCCCAGCCCCAGTCCGGGAGCTCGACCGCGCCGACCCAAGCGAGCCGGGGACGGTCGTTCACGACCGTCACGGAGAACACCTCGATTGACTCGCGGCCCTTCTCCGCATCCGCCCCACCTTGGTGGTTGACCTGGTAGACGGTCGCGCTGCCGTCCGACTCCTGGCGGACGTGCAGACCGTGAAACAGCGGGTTCTCCGGAGGTTCGATCGGCCCGTAGGTGGCCTCGTCGAGTTCGAAATGGCAGTTCGGGAAGGCCTCAACCACCTCTTGGGAGCGGATGTTGACGAACACCGGCCGGACCTCCGGGCGCGTGCCCCCGGCGAGGCTGCTGGTGATGACCCAGTCGGTTTCGGGGATCAGCGCGAAGTCCTCCGGATTCGAGAGCCCTTGGATGAAGCGTGGTTCCGAAGTCATGGATTCCGTCCCTTTTCTGTCGTTTTGCCGTGGCCCCATCCGTCGCGACGGATGACGGTCCCGGGTTCCCGGACTTTCTCCACGGCCATACCCGACCGGGCGACCGGCCGGGAGGCAAAGTATCGGCCCCTTCATGAGCTGTCAAGAAGTCGCCGGCGTCATTTGGCTCACCGACCGGGCGTCTGGTAGGTTACCTTTCGATGGCCGACTTTGACCACCCGGACGTCAAGGAACTTCTCGCCGAGGCGAACTTCGCGGTCGTCTCCAGTCACAACCCGGACGGGTCGATTCTCAGCACCGTGACCTGGATCGACTACGCCGACGGGGTGCTCGCCGTCAACAGCATGGTCGGCCGTGCCTGGCCCTCGAACCTCGAACGCGACCCGCAGATCACGGCTCTGGTCA
>JBFXEM010000135.1:0-6008 GCA_050180135.1 Solirubrobacterales bacterium
AACTGGGCGTAGACGGTCTTGGTCCCGTCGGCGTTGGTGCCGCCGTAGGTCGCGTTGGTCAGGTCCCAGGCGATCGCCTGGGCGGTCGATTCGGCCCCGGTGTAGGCCTGCGGGGTCGACCAGGTGGCTCCGTCGTTGGAGAGTTTGACCTGGGTGACGCCGCTGATGTCGTCGCGCCCCAGCACCTTGACGCTGACGTTGGGCGAGGCGGTCCCGGCGTCGACGTCGTTGATGCGGACGGTGCCGGTGGGGGCGTTGGTGTCGACCAGTTTGCCGCTCTGGACGCTGAATTTGGTGATCGCTTCGTTGACTTCCGGGCTCTCCTCGGCGGGGTCGGATTTGCCCGGGCTCTCGTAGACTTTGTTCAGCGGGTCGACGACCGAGCGCATCACGTAGTTGCCGTCGGCCAGTTTGCCGTTGGGCCCGAGGTCGATCCACTGGTCCGCGCGGTAGTAGTCGTAGGTGTCGCCCCAGCCCGGCGAGATCCCCTGCAGCATCAGCCCCTGGGCGTTGGGGAAGCAGCCGTCGGCCGTGTACACGGACGGGTACGGCTGGTTGGGCAGGGTGCGGATGAACTCCTCCTCCATCACGCAGCTGGTCGTCTTCGAGCCGATCGTCGGGGTGCCCTGGGTGCGGCCGCTGGCCAGCCATTTCTGGAACTCGGCTTCGGTCCAGAGCTCGTAGGTGCCCCAGTTGTCGTAGTGGTAGTGCTGGTGGGCCTCGTGCCAGTAGAAGGTGTTGCTCGCGGAGAAGTCGGCGAAGCCGCCGCCGTTGTCGTAGACGCGCTGGATCGCGGCGCCGGATTTGGTTTTCGGGTCGATCTGGCCGCGCAGCTCGAGCGGTCCCTGGCCGGCGTTCCAGACCGTGTTGGAGAAACGCAGGACGTTGTGGATGACCGTCGCCGGTTCCGGGTCGACGTCGGCGCTGTCGAAGCGCAGGTCGCGCGGTGGCAGCGTCTTCAGGTCCGGGTAGAGAGCGGTCGCCGCCTGCGCCGATACAGCAGAGAGAGCCACGAAGGCGGTCGCCAGCAAGATGGCAAGCGGGTAGGCGCGTCGTCCAGGCACGGTCACCCGCATCCTAGCGAGGAAAAAGGCTCGTCTTGAGTGCCGTAAGCATGATGGACTTATTTGGCCGCGCGGAGGCACCTGGACGTTTAGGCAATCGCTCCGCCATGATGGCGCCGATGAGCACCGGGGACCAGCGCCGCAGCCTCGCCCTCTCCGCCTGGCCGCGGCAACTCCCGGCGGGCGACCTGCCCCCCGCGGCCCTCGCCCCGTTCGCGTCTGGATCGGCGCCGGGCCGGGCACGCCGCTTCGCCCAGGCGGTCGCCTGGAAGCGCGGGAAGCTGCGCTGGGACTCAGGCGTCGCCGCTCCCCTCGCCGCGGCTCGCCGAGCCGCGCTCGGTCCCGCCGCGGCGGGACCGCCACGGGCCCTCGTCCGGGTCGACGAGTTCCCCCACGCTCGCGCCTTCGACTCCGGCGGCCGCTTCGGCACCGACGCCTTCCGCCGCTTCCACGCGGTCCTCGCCGAAGCGGGCGTCCCCTACCTGATTGCCGTCACCCCGCGCGTCTCCCGCGACTATCTGGACCCAGCCGTGAGCGAGTCACGCGAGCTGGACGCCGGCGAGGTCGAGCAGCTGGGTGCGATGGCGGACGCGGGCATGACCTTTGCCCAGCACGGCCTCGACCACCGCACCCGCCACGCGAACCCGCGCCGCCACTCCGAGCTCTGCGGGCTCGGCCCCGCCGCCACCGCGGCGCGGATCGACTCTGGCCGCCAGACGCTGGCCGAGATCGGGATCCAGGCGCCGGTCTTCGTCCCCCCGTTCAACCGCTTCGACAGTACCCAGTACGAACTCCTGGCCGAGCGCTTCGAGGTCGTCTGCGGCGGGCCCGAGAGCATTCGCCTGCTCGGCTTCTCCCCCACCCCGGTCTGGCGCGGAGAGGCCGTCTACCTGCCCTCCTACGCCCCGCTCTACGCCCGCTCGGCCACCGTCGAAGCCGGCCTACGCCCCCTGCTCGAGGCGGAAACCGGGATCTGGGCGCCGGTCACGCTGCACTGGGGCTGGGAGCTCGACGACGACTTCGCGGGCCTGCGGCGCCTCTGCAAGCAGCTCGCCCCGATCGCCGCCGACTGGGGCGAGCTGCTGCGCGCCGCCGCCGCCGTCCGCGGCGACTGAAGGTCGCGCCGCGGCGCTCAGCCGTGTTCGCGCCGCGGCACCAGGACCAGGCGCTTGAACTCGGCGACGAGCACGCCGTCCTGGTTGAGGACCCGGGTGTGGACCTTGACCACGCCGCGGTCGAGCTTCGATTTCGACGGCTTCACGTCGAGCACCTCGGTCTCGCAGAAGAGGGTGTCGCCGTGGAAGACCGGGTTCGGGTGGCTGAGCTCTTCGGTCGCCAGGTTGGCGATCGCCTTGCCGGAGACGTCGGAGACCGACATTCCCAGCGCAAGCGAGTAGACCAGCGGCCCGACGACGACGTTGCGGCCCTGCTGGGACTTGCCCGCGTAGACGTCGTTGATGTGCAGCGGGTGGTGGTTCATCGTGATCAGGCAGAAGAGGTGGTCGTCGCTCTCCGTCACCGTCTTGGCCGGCCAGTGCTTGTAGATCGCACCCACCTCGAACTCCTCCAGGTAGCGCCCGTAGCTGTGGGCTCCGGAAGCCTCGCGCTCGGCCTGGTCGGTGGTGAACTCCTCGGTCTGATTCAAGATCGGTCTGCCTCCTCGGGTTGCTGGCGGGCGCGATCCTACTTGGCTCAGCAGCCGACCGCGTCGGCGATCGTCCGCACCTGGAGCTGCTTTTTGACCTGGAGGGAGCGGACGTGGGCGACGACCTGCGAGAACGCCGCGTAGCTGAAGTCGGTGGCTTCGACCGGCGTGCCCTGGACCAGGTTGTGGAAGGTGATGACCAGCCAGGTCTTCTCGGCGACGGCGCGGTCGATCGCGTCTTCGATTTCGCCGGCTTCGGTGACGAGGCCGTTGATCGACCAGCCCCGGATCGTGAAGGGGTTGCGGGGCGGGATCGTTTCCGGGCCCTCGCCGGTGACCCGGGCGGCGCAGTAGTCGCGGGCGGCGTATTTGCGGACTTCGGCGCTGGCGGCGCCCTTCGGGTAGGCGAAGGTGCGGCGCTCGAAGCCGCTTTCGTCCATCCAGGTGCGCAGGTCGTCGAAGTCTTTTTTCAGCTCGGCCGGGTCGAGGTCGTCGAGGCCGCGCGGTTCGTTGTGGTCGGCGATCGTGCCGGCGTGGCCGCCGATCTCCCAGCTGTGCTGGTTTTGCAGGGTGAAGAGCTGTTCTTGGCTCATGAAACCGGGGGTGCCGACGGTGTTGGCGATCACGTACTCGGACGCCGGGTAACGGAAGGCGGAGAGTTTTTTGAGCCCGAGCGTGTAGGTCGAGGCGAGCCCGTCGTCGAAGGCGAAGCTGACGGTGGCGGTCTTGTAGGTCGGGATCGCGTAGATGCCGGCGACGTACAGTTCGACCGGCCCGAGCAGGTTGTCGGTGACGACGATCTGGGCGCGATCGATCGCCGACCAGTCGACGCTGCCGACCACGTTGAACTCACCGCGCGGAATCGACTGCATCTCGAAGTTGCCGGTCAGCAGCGAGGGGTCGGAGTCGTCGGCGATCGTCGCCTCGGCGTAGTCGCTGCCGATGTCGCCCGAGGCCAGCCGCAGCTTGACCGATTTCAGTCGGGAGCTGAAGCTGATCAGCGCCTGGAAGGCGACGTGCGAGTTGCGCAGGTCGACCGCTTCCAGGGGCGGCGAGGTCGCTACCGACTCGTCGCCGAAGCCGTCGGTCTTGATCTTGAATGAGCGGTCGTTGTTGACCACGAAGGGTCCTCCGGCGTCGCTGAATTCCCCCTCGCCATTGCCGGTCCAGCCGTGCCCGGCCGGAAACATCGCCAGCGGCTTCTCTTCGTAGGCCGGGAGCGGTTCGGCCGGAGTTTCCGCTTCGGTTTCCGGATCGGGGCCGGGAGGGGCCGGAGGAATAATCGGCGTCGACGGGGTCTGGGTGGGGGCGACGGGGGTGACGGCAGGCCGCTCGACTCGATCGCGGATCAGCTCGCAATCGCTGGCGACGCTGTCGATCGGGTCGACGACGGCGATGTCCCAACCGGTACCGCAGGCGATGCTGTCGCGGGTCCCGTCGCCGGCGCGGATCTGATCGTCGCCGCTGCCGCCAAAGATCCGGTCACGGCCGCTCCCCCCGTGGATCGTGTCGGAGCCGGGGCCGCCAGCCAGCCGGTCCGCCCCGGCGCGGCCGAGCAGCGAGTCGGCCGCGCCGCGGCCTTCGATGCGGTCGGCATTGGGCGTCCCGACCAGCGTTTCCGGCGCCGGACCGCCAACGATCCGCTTCGCCTCCGCCGCCGTGGGCAGGACCCAGAGCAGCGCGGCCAGCGCCAGGCCGAGGATCGCGACAGGCGCCACTACGCTGCGGGCTGCACTCGCTTGTCTGAATCCGGGGACCATCAGGGCCGCCAACTATAGGAGCGCAAAAAGCTCATTTGTGAATCCTTTAGCCCCGATTTAAGAGATGGCCGAATGTTCGAGGTTTCCTGCGCTGGTGCGGAAGCGGCGGAGCGATCGGTCGACGGAGGCCACATCTACACTCCCGGCGGTGAGCGAGCCGGGCAAGATCGGGATCGTCGGCGTCGGCTACGTCGGGCTGCCGCTCGCCGTCGCCTTCGCCGAGCAGGGCACCGACGTCGTCTGCGTCGACTCCGACCCGGCCAAGCTGGAGGCGCTGGCCGCCGGCCGCAGCTACATCGAGGACATTCCCGCCGCGACCCTGGAGCCACTGCGCGAGCGCCTGCACCCGAGCGCCGACCACGCGGCGCTGGCCGATTGCGAGGCGGTGATCGTCTGCGTACCGACGCCGCTGACCAACTCGCGCGAACCGGACCTCTCCTACCTGCTCCAAGCCGCCGAGGCGATCGCCGCGGTGCTGGTGCCCGGGCAGCTGGTCGTGCTCGAGTCGACCACCTACCCGGGCACGACCCGCGAGCGCCTGGTGCCGATCCTCGAGCGCTCGGGAATGACGGCGGGCGCCGACTTCCACGTCGCCTTCTCGCCGGAGCGGATCGACCCTGGCCGCACCGACTTCACGGTCCGCACGACGCCGAAGATCGTCGGCGGCGTCGACCCCGCCTCCAGCGAGCGCGCGGCGGAGCTCTACCGGCGCATCTGCGACGAGGTCGTCGTCGTCTCGACGCCGGAGGCGGCGGAGCTGGCGAAGCTGCTGGAGAACATCTTCCGCTCGGTCAACATCGCGCTCGTCAACGAGCTCTCGCAGCTCTGCGACCGGCTCGGCATCGACGTCTGGGAGGTGATCGACGCGGCCGCGACCAAGCCGTTCGGCTTCATGCGCTTCGAGCCGGGGCCGGGGATGGGCGGCCACTGTCTCCCGGTCGACCCCTTCTACCTCGCCTTCAAGGCCCGCGAGGCCGACTTCTACCCGGAGTTCGTCGAGCTCGCCGGCAAGGTCAACCAGACCCAGCCGGTCTTCTGCGTGGAGCGGATCGAGCGGGCCCTCAACGACGTCGGCAAGCCCGTCCGGGACTCGCGGATCCTCCTGCTCGGCGCCAGCTACAAGGGCGGGATCGGCGACATCCGCGAGTCGCCGGCGCTGAAGATCGCCCGCCTGCTGCGCGAGCGCGGGGGCGCGGTCTCCTACCACGACCCCCACGTCCCCGAGCTCCCCGACCTCGAGCTGCGCTCGGTCGAGCTCGAGCCGGCGGTCGCCGCTGCCGACCTGGTCGCGATCGTCACCGCCCACCCCGAGGTCGACTACCCGGCGCTGGTCGAGGCGGCGGCGCTGGTGATCGACTTCCGCGGCGTCACCCGCGGCCTGCACGCGGCCAACCTACGCCGGCTGTAGCCGGCCGGCGGGGTCGAGCGCCCGCATCGGCGCCCAGCCCTTCAGCAGCGTCTCCTCGAACTCGGCCTCCGGGTCGGAGCCGATCACGATCGCGCCACCCACCCCGATCTCGGCACCGCCGCCACCGTCGA
>JBFXEM010000136.1:0-6003 GCA_050180135.1 Solirubrobacterales bacterium
CACCGCCGTTGGCTTCGCAGCCGTCGGTGGGGCCGGCGAAGGAGATCCGCGGCGTGTAGCTGCGCTTGACGACCGCCCTGGTCGGGATCGCCAGCTGCCTGCCGGAGAAGAATTCCGGGTTCTGCTGGCCCTTCATGTAGGCGGCGGTGACGTAGATCGGCTTGGTGGTGGCGAAGGTGACTTTCTCCGAGCCGCTGGAGTAGTTGTCGACGTCGCACTCGTTTTCGGCCGCGTGGGTGTTCTGCTGGACCATCTTCTGCCAGCCCTTCACCTCGACCTTGAATTTGGACAGCTTGAAGCCGTTGGTGTAGGTGGCGGCATCGGCGGGAGCGGCCAGGGCGATCATCGCCGCCGCCAGCGCGCAGAGCGCCAGCCCCGCCGCGATCAGCTTGTCGGTCCTCGTCATCTCCATCGTCTCTCTCCTTTCGCTGCTCGGGGCGACCTCAGCGGTCGGCCCCGAGCTCGTGGTTTGCCTGGATCAGGTGGTTCGGGTCGTAGGTGCGCTTCGCGGCCAGCAGCCGCTCGGCGACGGCCGGCTCGAACATCGCCTCGGCCGGGGCCCGACGCTCGACGAAGTTGAGGTAGTGGCCCGCCTCGTAGGGCCGCGTCGCCGCGGCCACCCGAGCCAGGTCGGCCTCGCTGCGCGCCGTCATCTCCTCGTCGAAGGCGATCCCGATCGCGAAGGTGGCGTACTCGCCCGGCAGGCTCGCGATCGCGCCGGCGCCCTCCTGCGCGCGGGCCAGGGCACCGCCGCCGTGGCGGATCTCGACCGAGACCAGGGAGGAGCCCGAGTCCGGGCCGGCGACCGCGACCAGCTCGGCGATCGCCGCCGAGTCGAGCTTGCCGAGCAGGGAGTGCTCGGACACGACCGGAGCCGGGTCGCGCGGGTCCATGTGCAGCTCGGCGATCCCGACCGGCGGGACCATCGCGAAGGTGTCCATCACCGGACCGAGCTCACGCAGCGGCGCCAGCAGCTCCGCCGCCTCGGCCTCCTCGCCGAGGAAGACGGCCTCGACGACCGCGAACGATTTGCCGCGGACCGGCTCCGGCACCTCCTCCAGGGGCGGGAACTGCAACAGCCGCCCGACCGAGGTGACCTCCTCTGGCGCCGTCTCGGTCCAGCGCCGCCATGCCTGCAGCACCTCCTCGGCCCGCTCGAACGGGAAGAAGAGGACCCCGGCGTAGACCTGCTCGACCGGGAAGAGGTCGAACTCGAGCGCGGTGACGACGCCGAAGTTGCCGCCGCCGCCGCGCAGCGCCCAGAACAGCTCCGGGTCGTGGTCGGCGTCGACGGTGCGGATCTCGCCGTCGGCGGTGACCAGCTCGATCGCGGTGACGGCGTTGGCGGCGAGCCCGTGCTTGCGGGCGTACCAGCCCATGCCGCCGCCGAGGCTGTAGCCGGTGACGCTGACGTCGGGGGTGGAGCCGTGCAGGGCCGCGAGCCCGTGCTCGGAAGCCAGCGGGACGACGTCCTCCCAGCGGGCGCCGGAGCCGACCCGGGCGCAACGGGCGCGGGGGTCGACGTGAACGCGGTCCAGGCGCGAGGTCTTGAGCAGGATCGTGCGCTCCAGCGAGCCCAGCGGCCCGGCGTTGTGCGCGGTCCGCTGCGGGGCGACCCGCAGGCCCGCCTCGCGGGCGAAGCGGACCACCGTCGCCACCTCCTCGCGGGTGGCGGGCACGGCGATCATCGCCGGCCGCTGGTCGACCCGCAGGTTGAAGGCGCCGCGGGCGGCGTCCCAGTTGTCGTCTTCAGGCCCGATCACGGCGCCGCCGATCAGGCGGCGCAGGGCGTGGGCCTCGTGCGTGGTGGACAGGGTCTCAGTCGGGTTCATGCGGTTCTCCTCGGTCGTGCTCGTAGCGAGCAACTCGTCGATCGTGTGCATCAGGCCCAGCCGACCGCTGAACTCGCGGGAGGCGCCGCCTTCGTCGCGGGCGCGCCCGCTGAGGCCGTCTCCGGCCAGCAGCAGCTCGAGCGTGATCGTCTTGGTGCGGTTCATGACCCCAGAATCCGCTCTGGAAGGGGCCTGCACATCGAGGGCAACCCGAAACCGACCCCCCAAGATCCCGGTGTGGGAGGTCCTAGGGGGTGGGGCGTTGGTGCCGCGCAATCACCCCCTGCTGCGACCGAACGAGTGCGCGTGCTCGCCTGTCCGTGCTTCCGAGATCTTGGGCGCCATGGCGCCCAATGAGTCGAGAGGTAGGGCGGTGGAGCTCTCCCCCTAGGCTGCGGTCAACGCGTCGGCGAGCTGTCGACGGGAACGAATGTCCAGCTTGCGATACGCGTTGGAGAGGTGGACCTCGACCGTCTTCGGGGTGACGAAGAGGGCCTGGGCGATCTCGCGGTTGGTCATCTCCTCGGCGGCCATGTCGGCGACCCGGCGCTCGCTCGGGGTCAGCGACTCGATCCCGCCCAGGGCCTCGCGCCGGGGCCGCGCGCCGGCCGCCCGCAGCTCGCCGCGGGCGCGCTCGACGAGGACGTCGGCGCTGCAGGCGCGCCCGATCTCGATCGCCCGCCGCAGCGGCTCGCGCGCCTTGGTCGGCTGCCGCCCCAGCCGCAGGGCCGTGCCCTGCGCCAGCAGCGCCTTCGCCAGCTCCAGGCGCGCGGTCGAGTGCTCCAGCGTCTCCACCGCCTCCTGCAGGCGCGCGAGGCCCTGCTCGCGTTCGAGCCTGCCCAGCACCCGCAGGGCGCGACCGATCGTCTGCCGACTGCCCCAGGTCTTCGCGACCTCGATCTCCTCGGCGCAGAGCGCGATCGCCTCCTCGGTCCTCCCGAGGCGGTCGAGGATTTCGGCCCGCAGGCTGCGCCAGGGCGCCGGGCCGGGGTTGTCCATCGTGCCCAGCTTCGCCACGTAGACGTCGCAGAGCGCCAGCGCCTCCTCGGCGCGACCTTGCGCCAGCAGCAGCTCGATCTTCGCTTTGCGCCAGAAGTTCGGTCCGTCCCCGAGCAGCTCGCCGGGGTCGCCGCGGTCCAGCACCTTTTCGGCCGCCTCGAGGTTGCCCCGCTCGACCTGGATTTCGCCGAGGAACCCGGTCGGCCACTCGATCACCATCCCCTGCTCTGAGCCCGACCAGAGCATCATCTCTTCGAGCCCGTTTTCGATCGATTCCTGGGCCTGTTCGAGGTCGCCGTGGCGCAGCAGGTCGAAGCCGCGCCAGAGGTTGATCGTCAGCACCGTGAAGAGGGATCCGCGGCGGTGGGCGACGCTCCGCGCCTCCTCCCAGATGTCCTCGGTGTCCTCGCGGTCCGAGTAGATCAGCACGACGACCGCGGTCACCCAGAAGAGCCCGTTGTCGACCGTCAGCAGGGTGTCCCCCGCCAGCGCTTCGTGGGCCAGCGCCGCGCAGCGGTCGGAGGGACCTCCGGCGTTCGCCCAGGTGTAGGCGGTGACCGCGGAGAGCATCTTGCTGCCCGGCCCCTCACCGGGCACCCCTGCCTCGCGGTAGGGGACGGTGCGCTGCAGGTCGGGGACGGCGTCGCGGCCGAAGAAGACCGTCTGCAGCTCGATCGCTTCCAGCGCGCGGGCGAGGTCGTCGAGATCCTCGGGCAGCTCCTCGCGCGCCTTGGACGCCACCCGGGCCGCCTCGTCCTCCTCGCGGGTGAACATCAGCGTGCGGGCGAGCGCGTATCCCGCCCATCCCTTTTCCTCGGGGTCGGTCAGAGCGTCGTAGGCCGCCCGCAGGTGCGGCACCGCTTCGTCGCCGCGCACGTCCATCTCCCGCTGGCCGAGTTCGTAGAGAACGGCGGTGCGGCGGGCCGCCGCCAGCGGCTCCTCCAGCGCTCGTTTGAGGTAGGCGACCGCGTTCTCGGCTCCGCCCTTGTCGGCGGCGGCGCGGGCCGCCCCGACGAGCAGCTCGGCGACCCAGTCCTCGCCGACCGGCGGCACCCGCAGGAAGTGCGCCGCGATCCGCTCCGGCGGCGCCCCTGCCTCGCGCAGGATGCGCCCGGCGCGGCTGTGTTCGAGCTCGCGCTGGCCCGGCGGCAGGTCGTCGTAAACCGCGTCGCGGACGAGCGGGTGGACGAAAGCCAGGGGTGCCTCGCGGCGCAGGATCTCGACCCGCACCAGCTCTCCGGTCGCCCGCGCCACCGCCGCTTCGTCGAGCCCGGTCAGCGCCGCTAGCTCGGCCAGCTCGGCGCCCTCGCCGAGCACTGCCAGCGCCCGCGCGACGGCGACGTCGGAGTCGGTCAGCCGCGCCAATCGCAGCAGCACCGCCCGCGAGACCGCGCGCGGGCCGAGGTCGCGGACGACGCCGGCGCGCTCGGCCCGCGGCTCGATCCCCTCCGCCGCCAGCCCCTTGAGCAGCTCTTCGAGCAGCAGCGGGTTGCCGCCGGTGGCGTCGTGGCAGGCGGCCGCGAAGGCGCCGTCGGGCGCGTCGCCGAGCCGGCGCTCGATCAGCGCCGGCATCGCCGCCGGGCTCAGCGGGCCGGGGTGGATGCGCTCGGTCATCGGGTCCTGGGCGATCTCGGCCAGCAAGGCCGGGTCGGTGCCCGGCTCGGTGTTGCGCATCGTCCCCACGATCAGCAGCGGGATTCCCTCCAGGCGCCGGATCACGTAGGCGAGCATCCGCAGCGAGGGCCGGTCGCACCAGTGCAGGTCGTCGATCGTCAGCAGCAGCGGTTTGTCCCCGACCAGATCGAGGGTGAGCCAGTAGAGCCCGTGTAGGACGGCGAAGGAGGCGTCCTCGCCGAGCGATTCGGTTCCGGGCGGGGCGAAGACGGCGCTGGCGACCTCGGCCGCGCCCTCGAACAGCTCGGTCCGGTTCGGCCGCGCCAGCAGCGCCGGCTCGATCATCTGGCGGACGACGCCGAACGGGAACTCGCGCTCGAGCTCGGAGCCGCGCGCCCCCAACGAGGGGATCCCACGTTCCCTCGCCGCCTCGCGGGCGGCCGCCAGCAGCTGCGTCTTGCCGATCCCGGCTGGCCCTTCGATCAGGGCCGCCCGCGAGCGCCCCGCCGCCAGCCCGTCCAGCAGCGCGGTGAGGGCGTCCAGCTCGCTCTCGCGCTCGACCAGACTCATCGTGCCTTGAAGTCCGACCTTTCGACGCTTTCGCCGCGGCAGACGAACAGCTCGCTGGTCATCGCCGGCGGGAAGAGGCCGTGGGCGGCGATCCCGGGGTCGGCCTCGAGCCGGGCCGCGAGCGCGGCGGGGTCGCCGATCTCGCCGCGATAGTCGGCGATCGTGCCGCCGTCGGGGCTGGGGGGGACGTCGCGCGGCTCGACCTCGGCGCCGAGCCGGTCCAGGGTCGAGGCGGCGCCGAACCCGAACAGCTCCAGCGGCACCGGGCCGCGCAGGGCGTCGACCGGCTTCGAGGAGTCGGCGATGACGACAAAGCGCGCCGCCGCCGCCGCGACGATCTTCTCGCGCAGGTGGGCGGCGCCTCCGCCCTTGATCAACCACCCGTCCGGGGTCACCTCGTCGGTGCCGTCGATCGCGATGTCGAGCCGCGAGAGCGAATTGAACCGCTCGACCGGGATCCCGAGCTCGCGCGCCTGGTCCTCGGTCGCGACCGAGGTGGCGACGCAGCGGATCTCGGTGAGCCCGCGCCGGGCGATCGCCGGCAGCAGGTGGGCGACCGTCGATCCGGTGCCCAGCCCGACCGTCATTCCGCTCTCCACCAGCTCCGCGGCGGCCTCTGCCGCCAATCGCTTCTCGGTGTCCGCCGTGCTCACGATCCGGACTCTAATCGCTGAGTTGTCCATACTTAAGAGCGATCAGGCAAACGAAGACCGGGAGAAACTCGACTCAATGACGACCAGTACCGCAACGCAGGACTACAAGGTCGCCGATATCGGCCTCGCCGACTTCGGGCGCAAGGAGATCTCGCTGGCCGAGGTCGAGATGCCCGGCTTGATGAAGACGCGCGAGGAGTTCGGCGCCTCCAAGCCGCTGAGCGGGGCCCGGATCACCGGTTCCCTGCACATGACGATCCAGACCGCGGTGTTGATCGAGACCCTGACCGCGCTCGGCGCCGAGGTGCGCTGGGCCTCCTGCAACATCTTCTCGA
>JBFXEM010000137.1:0-5998 GCA_050180135.1 Solirubrobacterales bacterium
GCCCCCTCCGAGTCGCCCGGCTCGACCTTGAAGTAGCAGGGGGCGGCGACGGCGGCGATCTCGCCCGCCTCCCAGAGCCGGTTCATCCCGCCGAACGATTCGAAGGTGATCGCCCAGATATCGAGCGGGATCGAGACCGCCTGCCGGATCGCGCCGAGCATCGGCCGGCTCAGATCGCCGACCGGGTTGAGGCTGTCGGCGCCGAGCTCCTCGAGGATCCGGATCGACGCCGGGTTGGCGTGGCCGGTGTAGACGGAGACCTTGAAGATCGAGTCGGGCGGGACGTCGCCGCTGACCCGGGCCTTGTTGAGGATGTCCAGCACGCCCTCGTCCCAGACCAGGACGCCACGCAACCCGGAGTCGAAGATCCGCAGGTAGTCGTCGAGCAGGAAGCGGACGTTGTCGACCCCGCGCACGCGGCGACCGGAGATCGAGCCCTCCGGCGTCAGCGCCTGCCGACCCCGATCCCAGCCCGAGCGCGGCCCGGGGCAGGCGATGACGTCGATGTTGCGCTCGCTGGCGAGTTCGCCGAAGGCCCGCAGCTCGCCGGGGTCGATCATCGTCGCCCCGACCCCGAAGGCCACCACGCGGTGGATGAACACCTGGTCGGCGTCAGCTTGGTCGAGCAGGGTCTCGAGCGTCTGCAGCCGCTCGACCCCGGAGACCTCGAGCCGGAAATGCCCGCCGTCGTCGAAGCGACGGCTCGATTCGACCAATCCGTAGTCATCGCTGACGGGCAATCCCTGGTTGCCCAACAGCGCCGCCCCGGGGGTACCGGCGGTGCCGTTGCGGTTGGCTCCACTCACGCTCTGGTTCATCACTGCTCTTTCTCCTTGCTTTTCGACCGGCCCCTGGTGGCGGGCGGGTCAGGTGTAAGTGTGTTCGAGGCCCTCGGGTTCCTCGTGCCAGCGGACCCGCTCGCCGACCCGGGCGCGCAGCTTCCACTTGCGGGACTTCGGGGTCGTCTCGAGGCGGTCGACGATCTGGCGCAGCCGGTCGCCGGCGACCGGGTCGACTTCGCCGGCGCCGGCCAGCCGCTCGGCCAGCTCGAGCGTCGGCGCGGCAACCGTCGTCACCGTCTTCCACCAGCCCCAGTCGGCGGCGCAGATCGCGCAGATCCGCTCCAGCGAGATGCCGCTGGCGCCGTCCTCCTCGACCAGCTCGTGGTCGGCCAGCAGCGCGATCGCGTCCTGGTGGTCCTTGAAGTTGGTGTCGACCACCTGCAGCTTCGAGAGCAGCAGGTCGGCGACCGGGATCGTCCGCGGCGCCAGCTCGAGCCGGTCGGCCAGCGGCAGCGTGTGGCAGGCGTCGATCGTGTCGACGAATACGTCCGCCTCGCGGCCGTTCTCGCGGTCGATGAAGAACAGCCGGTGCTTGCCGTGGAGGCTGTTGAACTCCTCCTCCGGAAAGTAGCCGAGGCCGCCGAAGAAGTCCTCGACCGCGCGCACGTCACCGCGGCGGGCGACGAAGTCGATGTCGCCGTAACCGCGCTGCAGCGGCGGCCGCAGCGCGCTCGGGGAGATCGTGGCGATCGCGACGCCGCCGGTCAACCGCAGGGTGAGGCCGGCCGCTTCGGCGGCGTCGATCAGCCGCGCCGCCTCCTCCAACGGATTCTCCAGGGGACCCGACATTCTCAACTCCTGCGTATTTCAGTGAGTGATAGACACCTACAACTGCTGAAATCAGGCTACCAGAGCTTTCCCCGCTGTCAAGCAGGTATCTCGCTGCTCAGGCGGAGGCCCCGCCGCGCTGGCTCTCGGCCTCGCGCTGGCGCAGCTCGACGCGCCGGATCTTTCCGGTCAGCGTCTTCGGCAGCTCCGCGACGAACTCGACCCGGCGCGGGTAGGCGTAGGCGGAGAGGCGCTCGCGGACGAAGCCGCGCAGCTCCTCGGCCAGCTCGTCGGAGGGGTCGTGGCCCTCGGCCACGACGACAAAGGCCTTGACGACTGAGCCGCGGCGCTCATCGGGCGAGGCAACCACCGCGGCCTCGGCGACGGCGGGGTGCTCGAGGCAGACCGACTCGACCTCGAAGGGGCCGATCCGGTAGCCGGCGGCGATGATCACGTCATCGGCCCGTCCCTCGTACCAGACGTAGCCGTCCTCGTCCATGCGGGCGGCGTCCTTGGTGTGGAACCACTCGCCGCCGAACTCCTCGGCGGAGGCCTCGGGCTGGCGCCAGTAACGGAGCGGGTAGTGGGGGTTGCTGCGGGCGCGCAGGCAGATCTCGCCGCGCTCCCCGGTCGGCACCGGCTGCTCGTCCTCGTCGAGGATCTGCACGTCCCAGCCCGGCATCGGCCTGCCCATCGAGCCTTCGCGCACCTCCATCCAGGGGAAGTTCCCGCAGAGGGGATAGGACTCGGTCAGGCCGTAGAAGTCGAGGACGGTGATCCCGTACTGGTCGCGGAACCAGCGGATCGCCTCCGGGTTGAGCGGCTCCCCAGCCGAGCAGACGACGCGGAAGCTCTGCGGGTAGCGCTCGCCAGCGTCGTCGATCCCCATCATCGAGCGGATCGCGGTCGGCGTGGCGAAGACGTTGGAGGCGCGATGGCGCGAGAGGAAGTCGAGCTGGCGGTGCGGGTCGAAGCCGCCCTGGCGCTGGAGAACGAGCTGGGTGGCGCCGTGGCGCCAGGGGCCGAGCAGGGGGCAGATGCCCGCCGCCCAGGCCCACTCGCCCATGCCGTGGAAGCGCTCGCCCGGCTGGACCTCGTGGCAGAGCTCGATCTCGTTGTGGGCGAGCAGGTAGCGGTGCGCGTGCAGGATGCCCTTGGCGAGGCCGGTCGTGCCCGAGGTGTAATAGAGCTGCGCCGGGTCCTCGGAGGAGGTGTCGACGGTCTGCCAGGAATCGCTCTCGGCGGCGAGCAGCCGCGGCTCGAGCACGACGACCCGGGGGCCAGCCAGCCCTTCGAAGCGGCCCGCGTTGGCGGCGTCGGTGACCAGCACCCGCGGTTCGGAGTCGCCCACCCGGTGGGCGATCCCCTCGTCCCCGTAGAGGACCGACATCGAGAGCAGGATCGCGCCGAGCTTCCAGGTCGCGAAGAAGAGCGCCGCCGTCTCCGGGGTCGGCGGCAGGACGATCGCGACGCGGTCGCCGCGCTCGACGCCGAGCCCGGCGAGCAGGTTCGCGGCCTGGTTGGAGAGCGCCTGCAGCTCACCCCAGGGGACCTCCCGCACGGCGCCTTCGAAGTGCTCGTGCACCATCGCCAGGTCATCGGCCGGCCGGGCGTCGCAGACGTCGGCGGCGATGTTGTAGCGGGCCGGGACCCTCCAGCGATGCTCACGCCGGAGGGTCTCGTACCGCTCGCTCGAAGCGTTACTGCTTGCGTTCACAGAGCTTCGCTTCCGGACTGCCGATCGTCTCCTTCGTGATCGTGCAGAGCGGGACTTCGATTTCTTTCGGCGGGGTGCGGCCATTGGCGTCGTCATAGGCCGCTTTCACCGCTTCTTCGCCGATCTTCGGAATCTGCTCGCCGACGATCGTCTGGATCGAACCTTCTTCGAGCAGCTTGATGGCCTCCGGCGTGGCGCTGGTCAGCACCGCTTTCACCGATCCCGTCTTGCCGGCCTGTTCGAGCGCGGCGATCGCGCCCTCGCCACCGAATCCGGAGAACGCGACGAGACCGGCCAGGTCGGGATCGCGGGTCAGGGTCGTACGCGTAATCGAGTTGGCTTTGCTGTTTTCCAGGGCCGAGTACTGCAACGGCAGCAGATCGACCCCGGCCGGGAGCTTGTCGGTGAACCCTTCGGTGAATTTTTCGAGCGAGGAGTTGCCGGGGATGATCAGGATCAGGAGGACCTTGCCCTTGCCGTCGACCAGCTCACCGATCGCAGTCCCCGACAGCTCGCCGTATTCGGTGTAGTTGGCGTTGACATAGCTGGTGACGAAGTCCGGTTCGGCGACCTGCGTGTCGTAGGTGATGACTTTGATGCCACGTTCGCTGGCGGCGAGCAAGGGCGCCCGCAGGGCTTCCGATTCGACCGCGGCGACCAGCAGGTATTCGGGGTTGTTGGCAACCGCGGCGTTGATCGTCGCCGTGACCGGCCCGGCTTCGAAGCTGGAGGAGTTGTGAATGTCGACGTCGAGCCCCAGCCTCTCGGCTTCGGCTTCGAAGCCCACGTTGTATTCGGCGTAGTACGGGTTGCTGCCGAAGCCGACGATCGAGATCGTCGGCTTCTTCTCGCCGTCTTCGCCGGTGCTGCCCCCACTGCTGGACGACCCGCAACCCGCCACGGAGAAAACTCCGATGCCGATCGCGAGTACAGCAATGCTCGCCAGTGCGCGCTTCTTCATGCCTTCTCCTTGGTTGCGGAACTGTCAGGGGTGACGGTGTTCGGGTGGACGGCAGGGCCGCGCGCCGAGTCCGGCGGCGCCTCCTCCTCGGGTGACGGCGTGGCCGCCCGCTGGAAGACACCGGCGCGGCGGACCTGGTCGAGCCCGACGGCGGCGACGAGGATGGCCCCGACTACGATTTCCTGCCAGAAGGGCTGCACGCCCATGATCACCAGCCCGTTGTTGATGACGACCGGGATGAAGACGCCGACCACCGAGGCGAGGACGAGGCCGCTGCCGCCGGTCAGGGCGGCGCCGCCGATGATCACCGCTGCCAGCGCCGCGAGCAGTTCGGTCAGGTGGCCGGTGGCGACGCTGGCGGTGCCGAAGCGGGCGAGCTCGACGACGCCGGCGAGGCTGGCCAGCGCCCCGCTGATCACGTAGATCCGCACCTGCAGGCTGCGGGTGCCGATGCCGCCGCGGCGCGCGCCCTCCTCGTTGGAGCCAAGCAGGTAGACGTGCTCGCCGAAGCGGGTGTAGGCCATGATCGCGGCGGCGACGCAGGCCACCGCGATGCCGATCAGGAAGGGGACCGGGATGCCGATCACCTCGGCGTTGCCGATGTCGGCGCTGAGGACGCTGGGGACCCCGGACTGAGTGAGGCCGCCGGTGATCAGGCGGGCCGCCCCGAGAGCCGCTCCGAGGGAACCTAGGGTGACGACGAACGGAGGGATCTTGGCGAGCGAGATCAGCAGGCCGTTGATCAGTCCCCAGCCGGCGCCGCAGGCGATCGCGACCACGGTGCCGACCGCGACCGCCGACCAGCTGTCGCCGACGTCGCGCATCACGATCAGCCCGATCACCGCGGCGAAGGTCATGACCGAGCCGATCGAGAGGTCGAGGCCGCCGGAGATGATCACGATCGTCGTCGCCGTAGCCAGGATCAGCAGGACCGACGCGTCGGCGGCGATCGTCTGCGCGTTGAAGCTGGTGAGGAAGGTCCCGGCCGGCGAGGCGACCCCGAAGAAGACGACCAGCGCCGCCAGCGCGACGGTGATCCAGAAGATGCTCGTCTTCGAGGCGTTGCGAAAGAGAGTCGAGGCCTCAGACATCGTCGAGTTCCCCCACGATCGCGCCGACACACCAGCGCGTGTCGACTTCCTTGGCTGGACGGGTGGCGATGCAGCGACCGAGCCGCATCACCGAGACGGTGTCGGCGATTCGCAGGACCTCCGGCACGTCGTGGCTGATCAGCAGCACGGCGAGGCCGCGGCTGCGCAGACCGTTCATCAGGTTGTGGACCATCGCCCGCTGGCGCACGCCGAGGGCGGCGGTGGGCTCGTCGAGCAGAACGGTCGTCTTCGCCCACATCGCCGCCCGCGCCAGAGCAATGCCCTGGCGCTGCCCGCCGGAGAACTCGCGGACGGGGCGCCTTGGGTCGTTGACGGGGACGCCGAGCCGCTCGAACTCTTCCGTCACCTTTTCCTCCATCGCCCGGCGGTCGAGGACTCCGAGCAGGCCGAGCGGGCCCGACTTGAGCAACTCGCGACCCATGAAGACGTTGCCGACCGCGGAGCGGTCGTCGGCGAGGGCGAGGTCCTGGTAGACGGTCTCGATGCCCAGCCCCCTGGCGTCGCTCGGGGACGACATCGAGATGTCCTCGCCGGCGACCGAGATCTCACCTCCGTCGGGGGAGATCACCCCGGAGGCGATCTTCAACATCGTCGACTT
>JBFXEM010000138.1:0-5988 GCA_050180135.1 Solirubrobacterales bacterium
GGTGAACAGGTTGAGGCGGGTGTTGCCGAGGTCCCGCTTGTGAGCGGCCAGGAAGCGGCGGCTGGCGTCCGGAGCGATCGCCACGTCGGCTTCGTTGTTGCTGGAGAGGGGCGAGGTTTCGAAGCTTTTGCCGACGCCAACAGCGAAGTTGCCGCCCTGGATCAACTTCACTTTGTCCTTTTCGGTCCCGCCGACGCGCCAGGCGAGGAGCCCTTCCCCGTTCGACAGCATGTCCATCGTCATGTAGTCGGCGGTTTCGTCGCCGGGGTCGCTGAGTTCGGTGACTCCGCTCCAGGCGCCGAACGCGCGGCTTGCCCCCTCGATGATGTCTTTGCTCGGGGCGCCGCCGTTGTTGCGCTCCCAGGCCACGACCGCGTTTCCGTTGGCGAGCACGCCGATCCGCGGGTTGCCCGAGCCGGCGACGGAGTTGATCGGCTGCGGTTTGGCGTATTCGCTGGCCCCGAACGACAGCACGGCCGACGAGATGGTCAGCGCGCCGAAGACGTTGGTGATGTTCGGGTCGTTGCGCCAGACCGCGGTCAGGTTGCCGTCCCCGTCGACGCCGACCTGGGTCTGGGTCGCCTCGACTTTTTCCGGCGAGGCGAACTTGAACGGCAGCCAGCCCTCGGCGGAGGCGCCGGCGGGCAGGCAGAGAAGCCCGGCCGAAACGAGGCCGGCAACGAGCGAGCGAATGCGGAAGCGAGCCCCTGACGCCATGAACACCGCCCACAGCCTATGCGCCGAGCGCCGATCCCGGAATACGGCACTTACCGTAAATCGGCCTCGGATTCGGCCCTAAACTGAGGTCGATGACAGAGCTTGCCGCCGCCGACCTGCGGATGGCCCTCGACTTCGTCGCCGAGGCGCACTCGTTCGAGAGCCTCGACGCCTTCCGCCACGGAATTCTTCCCGGGCTGCAGAAGCTGCTCCCCTGCGATCTGGTCGGCTACAACGAGGTCGATCCCGGCGGCGAGGCTCTTGTCCTCACCTACCCGTACGAAGTCCCGGACTCGGTCAACCTCGAACTCCCGCGGCTCGCCCACCAGCACCCGCTGATCTGCGTGCAGCTGAACGGGGACTTCAGCACCTACAAGATCTCCGACTTCCTCAGCTCCCGGCAGATCCACGCCCTCGAGCTCTACGAGGGCCTCTACAAGCAGATCGGGGCCGAGGACCAGATCGCCTGCGGGCTCAGCGGCCCGGTCGTGATCGGGATCGCGATGAACCGCGGCCGCCGCAGCTTCAGCGAACGCGACCGGGCGATGCTCGACCTCCTGCGCCCGCACCTCGCCCAGGCTCACGCCCGGGTGCAGGAGCGCGAACGGGCCGCGGCGCTGCTCTCGGCGCTTGAGCGGGGGCTGGACGAACGCGGCGGCGCGGTCGTCCTGGTCGAGGCCGACGGCACGATCGCGCACCTCGGTCGTGACGCCCGTTCGCTGATCGACGGCTACTTCCCGGAGCGCTGTGGCGCCGTTCTCCCCACCCCGATCGCCGAGTGGCTGACGGCGGGCGCCGGCGCACCGCTGGTGGTCGAGACCGTGGCGGGAACGCTGACGATCCGCGCCCAGCCCGGCCTCCCCACCGTCCTCAGCCTCGACGAGTCGCCGGCGATCACCCCCGAGCGCCTGTCGCCGCTCGGCCTCAGCCGGCGCCAGGCCGAGGTCCTGGCTCTGCTCGCGGGCGGCGCCGGCGTCGAGCAGATCAGCCGCGATCTCTTCATCTCGCCCGCCACCGTCCGCAAGCACCTCGAGCACATCTACGCCCGCCTCGGCGTCCACAGCCGCAGCGATGCGATCGAGCGGGCCCGATCCGTCTGACGACGAGCCCGCGTTTTGCCCCCGTATCGGGGTCGGATGCGGACTCCTCAGTAGACGAGCCAGACCGAGAGGTAGTAGCCGACGACGATCGTGAAGAGCACGGCGTCGAGGCGGTCGAGGATGCCGCCGTGGGGGCCGAACAGGGTGCCGGTGTCCTTGGTTCCGAGGTCGCGCTTGAGCATCGACTCGAAGAGGTCGCCGATCGGGGCCACCGCGGCGACGGCAGCGCCGATGATCAGGGCGTCGGTGCCCGAGAGCCAGTCCTGGTAGAGGCCGGCGAACCAGAAGCCCATGGTGCCGATCAGAAAGCCGCCGACCAGGCCCTCGATCGTCTTGTTGGGGGAGATGTTCGGGGCGACTTTGTGGCTGCCGAACATGCGCCCGGTCGCGTAGGCCGCCGTGTCGGCGACGAAGGTGCCGACCAGGACGTCGACCAGCAGGGCCGCGCCGTGGTCGGGCAGGTCGCGCAGGAAGACGGCGTGGACGAGCGGGATCCCGATCCAGACGATGCCCAGCAGGGTGACGCTGATCGAGATCGTCACCCCGCGCTGAGGGACTTTGGTGGCGAAGGCGAAGAGCAGCACGAAGGAGGCGGCGAGGACCATCAGCACGTTGAACGAGGTGCCGAAGTGGGCGGCGACGACCAGGCCGGCGACGGTGACGTAGGCGGGGATCGCCAGCGGCCGCGCTTCCTCGGTCATCGCCAGGTACTCGCGCAGGCAGGCGGCGCCGATCGCGATCATCGCCGCCGCGAAGACGAGGCCGCCGGCGACCGTGATCGCGATCGCGAAGACGATCCACGGCAGCGCCACCAGGACCCGTTTCGCGGTCTCCCCGTTGAGGCCGCGCTTGCGCGGCTCGCGCGGCGGCTTCGGCGCCGGCGGCGGGTCGGGCTCGAACATCTCGTCGTCGAACAGTTCGACCGTCACGAGCGGGCTCCGAAGCGCCGTTGGCGCGTCTCGTACTCGCCCAGGGCCGCCTCGAAGGCGGCACGGTCGAAGTCGGGCCAGAGCTGCTCGCTGAAGACCAGCTCCGAGTAGGCGCACTGCCAGAGCAGGTAGTTGGAGATCCGCTGCTCGCCGCTGGTTCGTATCAGGAGGTCGGGGTCGTGCATCTCAGGCGCGTAGAGGTGTCGTCGGAACTCCTCCTCGGAGTCCCCCTGGAAGCTTCGCGCCGCGTCGACGATCTCCGCCCTGCCGCCGTAATTGAAGGCGACGTAGAGCGTGATCCGGTCGTTGCTCGCCGTCGTCTCCTCGGCCCACTCCATCCGCTCGACGAGCTCCTCGCGCACTCCCTCGCGCCGGCCGATGAAGCGCATCCGCACGCCTTCGGCGTCGAGCTCGGGCGTTTCGGAGCCGATCCGCTCGCCGAACATCCGCATCAGCGCCTCGACCTCCTCGTCGGAGCGGTTCCAGTTCTCGGTCGAGAACGAGAACACGGTCAGCTCCTCGATCCCCAGCTTGGCGGCGTCGCGCAGCCGCGCCTTGACGACGTCGGCTCCCGCTCGGTGGCCCTCGATCACCGGCAACCCGCGCTGCTGCGCCCAGCGGCCGTTGCCATCGGTGATGATCGCGACGTACTTGAGAGCGCTCACGATTGCCGGTCAACCCCGTGAGAGGACGAAAACCAAGCAGTTCGTGGGACGCAGGGAGGCCGGCGAAGGGAGCGCACTTTTCTGTGCGTGACCGAGCCGGCCGACTGAGGACCGCGAAATGCGCCGGTTTGCAGCCCTCTCACACCTCGAGGATTTCCTCTTCCTTGCCCTTCAACAAGCTGTCGATCTCGGCGATCGCATCGTCGGTCTGCTTCTGCAAGGCCGCCTCGGCGCGGCGCTCGTCGTCCTCGCCGGCTTCGCCCTCTTTCTTGAGGTCGCGCAGGTCCGACATCACGTCGCGGCGGACGTTGCGGATCGCCACCCGGCCCTCCTCGGCGACGCCATGGACGACTTTGACCATCTCCCGTCGCCGCTCCTCGGTCAGCTCCGGGATCGAGAGCCGGATCACGTTGCCGTCGTTGCTCGGCGTCAGCCCGACGTCAGACTCCTGGATCGCTTTCTCGATGCCGCCCAGCGCACCTTTGTCGAAAGGCGTGACCGTTAGCAGGCGGGCGTCGGAGGTGGCGACGTTGGCGAGCTGCTTGAGCGGCGTCGGCGAGCCGTAGTAGTCGACGACGATGCGATCCAGCAGATGCGGCGAGGCGCGCCCGGTGCGCACCGTCGCCAGCTCGCCGCGGGTGGATTCGACCGACTTGGTCATCCGCCCCTTGGCATCCTCGAGAAGTTCGTCGATCAGCTCCACGGTCCCCATTTCCTCGCTATGCGGCCGGCCGGTTGGAGACCAGGGTCCCCACCTGCTCGCCGCTGACGATCCTATCTATGTTGCTCTCGTCGGCCATGTTGAAGACGTAGATCGGCAGGTCGTTGTCCATGCAGAGCGAGAGCGCGGTCGAGTCCATCACCTTGAGCCCGCGCTCGATCGCTTCCCGGTGCGTGATCGCCGGGATGAAGGCGGCCTCCGGATTCTGCGCCGGATCGGAGTCGTAGACGCCCTCGACCCCGTTCTTGGCCATCAGGATCGCCTCGGCGTGGATCTCCAGTGCCCGCAGCGCCGCCGCCGTGTCGGTGGTGAAGAACGGGTTGCCGGTGCCGGCGGCGAAGATCACCACCCGGTTCTTCTCCAGATGGCGCATCGCGCGGCGGCGGATGTAAGGCTCGGCGACCTCCTTGACGTCGATCGCCGACATCACCCGCGTGTACTGGCCCTGAGTCTCCAGCGCGTCCTGCAGGGTCAGCGCGTTGAGCACCGTCGCCAGCATCCCCATGTAGTCGCCGGTCGCCCGGTCCATCCCCTTGGCGGCGCCGTCGAGGCCGCGGTAGATGTTCCCAGCGCCGACCACGATCGCGACCTCCACCCCGCGTTCGCGGACCGCCGCCACCTGGCGGGCGATCCGCTCGACCTCGGCACCGTCGGTGCCGTAATCCAGCTCGCCCATCAGGGCCTCGCCGGAAAGCTTCAGCAGGATTCGTCCGAATCGTGGTTCGGCAGGGTCGCTCACGTCGCTATGAGCCTATTCCTCGCCGACGCGGAAGTAGGCGAAGCGGGCGATCCGGATGTTCTCGCCGGTCTTCGCGGCGAGCTCCTGGCGCAGCTCCTCGATCGTCTTCGAGTCGTGTTTCTCGGCGTTGACGTGGGTCTGGTCCAGCAACGCGACCTCGCTCGCCCACTTCGAGAGCTGACCCTCGACGATTTTCTCGACGATGTTGTCCGGTTTGCCTTCTTCGCGGGCTTTCTCGGCGAAGACCTTCTTTTCCGCCTCTCGCTCGGCCTCGGGGATCTCGTCGGTGGATACGAACTGCGGCGCCGTCGCCGCCACGTGCAGGGCCACCTGGTAGGCGAAGACCTTGAAGTCCTCGTTGCGGGAGACGAAGTCCGTCTCGCACTGGACCTCGACCATCGCCCCGACCCGGTCGTTGGCGTGGATGTAGGAAGCGACGACACCCTCGTTGGTGCCGCGACCCTCACGCTTGGCGGCCGAAGCCTGACCCTTGACCCGCAGCAGCTCGATCGCGCGATCGGTGTCGCCGTCGGCCTCCGCGAGCGCGGCTTTGCAGTCCATCATCGCGGCTCCGGTGCGGTCCCGGAGCGCCTTCACGTCAGCGGCGGTGATGCTCATTTGTCCTCCCCTTTCTCAGCCTCGGCGGGCGCCGGTGCCGGGGCCTGCTCGGCTTTCGGCTCAGCGGCCGCGGGTGCCTCCGCCTGCGTGGGAGCAGGGGCGGCCTCGGGCGCCGGCGGCGCCGACTCAGGTCCTTTCGGCGCCTGTGGCTGGCCCGGAGCGGGCGCGTCCGGGCTTTTCGGCGGCTGCGACGGCGTAGCGGCGGCTTTCGCCTGCGCCTCGGCCTGCGCTTTGGCGGTTTTCTCCGCGTCTTCAGCCGCTTTTTTCGCTTCCTCGGCTTCGACCCGGACTTTCTCTTCTTCCTCGCGTTTCTTGCGCTCTTCCTCGTCGCGTTTGCGCCGTTCCATTTCTTCGGCGATCCGCTTCTCCTCCTGGACGCGCCAGGCCGAGGAACCCTCGTCGATCGCGGTCCCGATCGTGCCGATCACGAGCTCGCAGGAGCGGATCGCGACGTCGTTGCCGGGAATCACGAAGTCGACCGGGGTCGGGTCGCAGTTGG
>JBFXEM010000139.1:0-5943 GCA_050180135.1 Solirubrobacterales bacterium
CGCGGCCGAGCCCTGGACCGCCGCGGTCAGGATCGCGACCACTCCGGCGGCCATCGCGCCGGCGATGATGTCGGCGTGGCCGGGGTTGTCGGTGGCGAGGTCGACCAGCGCGTAGGTCTCGCCGACCAGCAGGATCACGACCGTGACCAGGCTCAGCAGCCAGTCGGCCGGATGCCCCCGCCAGCGCAGCGCCCCGGCCTCGATCACGTAGCCGATCAGCAGCACGAGGATGACCTGCGAGGCCTGTTCCTGGAAGCGCAGCGTCTCCGAGGAGCTCTCGGCCAAGGGCCAGGTGACGGCGATGAAGGTGATCGCCGGGGCGAGGAAGGGCACGCTCGGCGCCGCCCAGGCGATCAGCCGCCCCAGGTAGCCCCAGAGCTCGCGCAGCCACTCGATGCTCAGCCGCGGGCGCGGTGGGTCCGGCGGGTCGACCCCGACCCGCCGCAGCGTGTAAGTGACGAGCCAGCCGAGCCCGACGACGGCGACCAGCGGGCCGAGCAGGCCGACGCCGACGACGGTGGCCACGATCGAGAACAGGGCCAGGACCGCCGACCCGAAAGCGCTTCGCTGCTTGGCTGGCTCAGGCTCGATCCCGGTCTCCATCCGGGCCGATTATCGGAAGCGACCGGGACGGAACCGGCTGCGCGAAGAATCGAGATCCATCAAACGCGTCGTAATCGCGCGTTTGATGGATCTCGCACTCAGGGCCAGGGCTAGCATGGCCTGATGGCCAGATCGCGGATCGCCGGCGCGATCGTCAACGAGCCCACCGACGAGACCTCGATCGACCCCGAGACCGGCGCCGTCACCTCGCGCCAGGGCGCCGACATCCTGCTCCCGGCGGCCGCGCTCGACGAGCTCTGGAAGGCGGAGAACCTGGAGCGCCTGGCCCGCACCTACTGGAGCACGATGCAGCGCTTCACGCTCGGCCTGATCCGCGTCCGCTACACCGAGACCGAGCGCTCGGCGGTGCTGCTGATCCCGCAGCTGCCGCTGCTCACCTTCCGCGCCCCCGAGTACGAGATGGACCGCGACCGCGGCGTCGTCCGCTGGCGGATCGACCGCGGCGTCCTCGTCTCCCGCCGCGGGCGCGGCGGCGACGGCTACCTGGAGATCGCCGTCGCCCGCCACCCCGAGCCCGGGGCCGATCGCGTCCGCCTCCGCGTCGACGTCGCGGTCGCCAACTACTACCCCGCCCTGAGCGGCTTCGGCAGGTGGTTCTACGCGAACACGCAGTCGCGCATCCACGTGCTCGCCTGCAACTACTTCCTGCGCCGGCTCGTGCGCCGCGACCTCGATCGCTCGCGGGTGCGGCGGATCTCCGTAGTCCGCCCGCCCGATCGCTCGGAATAGCACCGATGGCGCCCGCCCGCGGCGGGACCAGAATCGCCGTCGATGAAGCATTTCGTCGACACCCAGGACTTCTCGCGCGAAGAGCTGGCCGAGCTGGTCGGGTTGATCCTGCTGCTGAAGGAGGCCGACCGGGCCGGCGCCCTGCCCGAGCTGCTGCACGACCGCTCGCTGGGGATGATCTTCGAGGAGCCCTCGACCCGCACCCGCGTCTCCTTCGAGGTGGCGATGGCGAAGCTCGGCGGCCACGCGCTCTACCTGAAGCCGGGTGAGATCCACCTCGGCCAGCGCGAGTCCCTCTACGACACCGCCAAGGTCCTCTCGCGGATGTGCGACGTGATCGAGGCGCGCACGCTGAAGCACGAGACCGTGGTCGAGCTCGCCCGCGACGCCGAGGTGCCGGTGATCAACGGCCTCACCGACTACAACCACCCGACCCAGGCGGTCTGCGACCTGTTCACGATGAGCGAGCACCTGCCGGCCGGGCGCAACCTCCACAACTGCACGGTCGTCTTCGTCGGCGACCGCACCAACGTCTGCAGCTCGACGATGTTCATCGCCACCCAGTTCGGGATGGACTTCGTCCACGCCGCGCCGGCCGCCTACCAGGCGCCGCCGGAGTGGGTCGAGATCGCCGCGGCCAACTGCGCTGCCAGCGGCGGCTCGGTCACCGTCACCGAGGACGTCGAGTCCGCCGTCGCCGGCGCCGACTTCGTCTACACCGACCTCTGGTGGTGGGTCGACCAGGAAGACGAGATCCCCGCCCGCCGCGAAGCCTTCATGCCGCGCTACCAGGTCAACGAGGCGCTGATCGAGCGGGCGCCCGCGCACGCCAAGTTCATGCACTGCCTGCCGGCCTCGCGCGGGGTCGAGGTGACCGACGCGGTGATCGACGGCCCCCGCTCGATCGTCTTCGACCAGGCCGAGAACCGGCTGCACGCGGAGAAGGGGATCCTCGTCTGGCTCACCTACCCGACGCTCGCTCCGCCCGCCAGCCGCGAGCTGCGCATCGACTACGAGAACCGGATCCACGGCTATCTCGGCCGGGCCGGCTGGGAGGTCGCCTCCGCGGCGACGAAAGGGGAGCGGGGATGAAACAGCGGCGCAAAGTCATGGGGTTGCTCGACGTGACCCTGTTCACGGTCTCGGCGATGCTCGTCGTCGACCAGCTCACCGCCTCGGCCTCGGTCGGCACCGCGACGATCGCCTGGTGGATCCTCGCGATCGTCTTCTTCCTCGTCCCCTACGGCCTGATCACCGCTGAGCTGGCGACCACCTACCCCGAGCAGGGCGGCATCTACGTCTGGGTCAAGCGCGCCTTCGGCCGCCGCTGGGCCGCCCGCACGACCTACTGGTACTGGGTCAATGTGGCCCTCTGGATGCCCTCCGTCTTCCTCCTCTTCGCCGGCGTCTTCTGCCAGCTCTTCATCTCCGGCTGGACCGACTGGCCGGCGGGCAAGTGGCCGCAGGTGGCGATCGCGGTCGGCCTCACCTGGGCAGTGGTCGGGGTCGGGATCATGCGCCTGGAGGTCGGCAAGTGGGTCAACAACGTCGGTGCCGCGCTGAAGATGGTGATCATCCTCGCGATCGGCGTCGGCGGCGTCGTCTTCGCGCTACGCCACGGCACCGCAAACTCGATCAACAGCTCCGACCTCGTCCCCTCCTTCGACGTCGCCAAGAGCTTCCTGCCGGTGATCATCTTCCTCTTGATGGGGTTCGAGCTGGTCTCCAGCATGGCCGGCGAGGTCAAGCAGCCGGAGAAGGAGATCCCCCGCGCCCTGCTCACCTCCGGCGCCGCGATCGCCTTCCTCTACCTCTTCGCGACGATCGGGATCCTGCTGGCGCTCTCGCTGACCAAGCTCGAACTGGTTCAGGGCCTGGTCGACACCTTCGAAGTCATCTTCGGCAGCAGCGGGGTCGGCAAGGCGGCCGTCTACGTGCTCGGCGTCGGCGCCCTCTACACCTACTTCACGAACATGACCACCTGGACGATGGGCGCCAACCGCTCCGCCGTCGAGGCGGCCAACGAAGGCGAGCTGCCGAAGATCCTCGGCCGCGAGCACCCGGTCCACCGCACCCCGCTGGCGGCCCTGATCGGGACCGGGATCATCTCCACCGTCGTCCTCGTCGTCTCGGCCCTGATCATCAACACCCAGGACTCGCTCTTCTTCGCGATCTTCGCCGCCTCCTCGGTGATCTTCCTGATGCCCTACCTGCTGATGTTCCCGGCGGTGGTGATGCTGCGGCGCAGGGACCCGGAGACGCCGCGGCCGTTCCGCATGCCCGGCGGCGAACTCGGGGCGTACGCCTACGCGACCGTGACCTCGCTGGTGATCGCCGCCGCGATCGTCCTCTTCGTCTGGCCGGAGATTCCCAACTCGCCCGAAGAATGGTCCTACACCGGCCCGCTGCTGGGGATCGTCGTCGCGGCGCTGGTCGCCGGCGAGGCAATCGTCTGGCGGATGTTCCACCCGCGCAAACCGCAGCCCCGCCCCGACCCCGAGCAGCCCCCCGGGCTCACCGTCGTCGGCGGCAACCGCGGCTCCTGAGCGGCCGTGTCGACTTACCCACGGACGTGCGTGAGTGAGTCGATAGTCCCCATCTAAGCCGTGACCTGGGTGCCGGCCTCGCCGGAGGCGACCGCGGCGGCGTCGGCGAGGGCGCCGATCGCGGCCCGCCCGCCGCCGCCCTCGACGAAGCGACAGGCGGCCTCGACCTTCGGGCCCATCGAGCCGGCGGGCAGATCGAGGGTGCGGAGCTGGCGGGGGTCGGCGGCGCGCAGGGGCCGCGCCCGCTCGGTTCCCCACTCCAACTCGACCGCCTCGACGTCGGTCAGCATCAGCAGCAGGTCGGCGCCGAGGCTATCGGCCAGCAGCGCCGCCGTCAGATCCTTGTCGATCACCGCCTCGACCCCGCGCAGGGCGCCGTCGGCGTCACGGACGACCGGGATGCCGCCGCCGCCGGCGCAGATCAGCAGCGCGCCGCTCTCGACCAGGACCCGCAGGCTGCGCAGCTCCGCCACCTCGACCGGCTCCGGCGAGGGCACCAGGCGGCGGAAGGAATCGCCGTCGCGGCCGACCGTCCAACCGCGCTCGCGCGCGAGCCGCTCCCCGTCGGCCTCCGTGTACACCGGGCCGATCGGCTTGCTGGGACACGCGAAGGCGGGGTCCTCGCGGCTGACCAGAACCTCGGTGAGGACGGTGACAACGTCGCGTCCGGGCAGCGCGTTGCGCAGCGCGAGTCCGAGCAGGTGCCCGACCATGCCCTCGCTCTCGGCGCCGAGCACGTCGAGCGGGTAGGGCGCCACCTCGCGGTAGCTCTCGCTCTGCAGGGCCAGCAGGCCTACCTGGGGACCGTTGCCGTGGGTGACCACCAGCTCGTGCTCGCCCGCGAGGGCCGCCAGCCCCGCCGCCGCGAGCTCGACGTTGTGGCGCTGGGCGTCGGCGTCGGCCGGCTCGCCGCGCCGGAGCAGGGCGTTGCCGCCGAGTGCGACCAGGATCCGCATGTCCATAGCTTGACCCACCGGCGCTCTGACGTGAGAGCATCCGGGGCGTGACCGACTTCCTGGTCAAGCGCGAGGACCTGCACGAGTGCAGGCTGACGGAGTCGGCGACGCCCCGGATCGGCCCGGGCCAGGCACTGCTGGCGGTCGACTCCTTCGGGCTGACGGCCAACAACGTCACCTACGCGGTCTTCGGGGAGGCGATGAGCTACTGGGACTTCTTCCCGGCCGCGGAGGGCTGGGGCCGGGTGCCGATGTGGGGCTTCGCGACGGTCGCGGCGAGCGAGGCCGAGGGGGTCGACGTGGGAACTCGGGTCTTCGGCTACCTGCCGCCCTCATCGCACCTGGTCCTCACCCCGGTGCTGACCGGCGGCGGCTTCGTCGACGCCTCCCCCCACCGGGCCCTGCTGCCCGGCGTCTACCAGAGCTACTCGTTCACCGACGACGACCCCTTCTACCGGGCCGACACCGAGGAGCTGCAGATGCTGCTGCGCCCGCTCTTCTTCACCTCCTTCCTGATCGACGACCAGCTCGCCGACGACGGACTCCTGGAGCGCGGCCCGATCATCGTCTCCAGCGCCTCCTCGAAGACGGCGATCGCCGCCGCCTTCCCGCTCGCCCAGCGCCCCGGCGCCGAACTGGTCGGCCTCACCTCGCCGCGCAACCGCGAGTTCGTCGAGGGGCTCGGGATCTACGACCGCGTCGTCGCCTACGAGGAGATCGGCTCGCTGCAGCGCGGCCCCGCCAGCTTCGTCGACGTCGCCGGCGACGCCGAGGTCCGCCACGCCGTCCACTCCCACTACGGCGAGCAGCTGGCCGCCAGCATCACCGTCGGGGTCACCCACTGGGAGCAGATGAGCGCCGGCGCCGGCGCCGAGCTTCCCGGCCCCACCCCCGCCTTCTTCTTCGCCCCCGATCGCATCGTCAAGCGCGCCAAGGACTGGGGCAGCGACGGCCTCGAGCAGCGGGTGGCCGACGCCTGGCACCCCTTCTGCGAGTGGGCGGGCGGCTGGCTGGAGCTGGTCCGCGGCGAGGGCTTCGAGGCGGTCCGCAGCGCCTACCTAGAGGTTCTCGACGGCGGCGTCGCCCCG
>JBFXEM010000140.1:0-5935 GCA_050180135.1 Solirubrobacterales bacterium
CCGTAGACGGCACCGGCCGCGAGCGCTCCCTTGAGAATCACCTCGCTGCGGGAGAGGTCCTCGCTGTCCTCGTCGACGCTGACGCCGGCGAGCTCCGGATGTGCAAGTTCGTTCTCGTTCATGCTGTCTCCTTTCGCTCTCTAACGCCGGGTCAGCCGACGATGAAGGGTTCGACGGATTTGAGGACGGTGGCGGCGTCCGCCGGCTTGGCGAAGGCTCCGTCCGGGGTGATCGGTTCGCCGAGCAGCGTGTTGAGGGTGGCCGCGTGGCGCCCCTCGACGCTGTGGATGGCGAGGGCCGAGGCGAGCACGTCCGGGCTCTGGATGTTGGCCGCCTGGCCGAGGTAGGCGGCGGCGCCGAGGTTCTCGACCGTGCCAGCCAGTTCGACCACCGCTTTCGCGCTTTCCAGCGGGAATTCGGCTTTCGGTTCCGGCGCGGGCTTGCCGCCCAGTTCCTTCGCGGCGGCGGTCAGCGCTTCGACGTGTTCGGACTCCTCCTGCCCGAATTTTTCGATCGTCTTCAGCTCGGCGCCCTTGAACAGGCCGCTCTTGACGACGTCGGCGTAGAAGGCCGCCTCGAGGTACTCGAGGGTGAGGGCGTAGTTGACGATTCCGAGGTCGCCCTTGCCGAACTGCGCGGTTTCGCTGTCGCCGCCCCCGCCCGACATGGCGCTGGTGGTGGTTTCCGACATCGAGGTGTCGTCGTCGCCGCCACAGGCGGCCAGAAAGGCGGCCGCGGCGGCGGAGCCACCGGTGAGCGCCATGAACTTGCGTCGCGAGACCGGGTCGCCGACGGCGCGCGCGACCGCGCTCTTTCCCGCTCCGTCGGTCTTGTCACGTTCCTTGCTGCCAGGCATCTGATCGCCTCCCTGCTGGTTTGTGCTGTCGCCGTTCCACTACGGGGGGCGGCTGGAGGCGGATCAACTTCT
The DNA here is from genome assembly GCA_050180135.1 of Solirubrobacterales bacterium. Taxonomy (GTDB): domain Bacteria; phylum Actinomycetota; class Thermoleophilia; order Solirubrobacterales; family 70-9; genus VAYN01. Next base: position 929 of record JBFXEM010000140.1, read on the forward strand.
CGCGAGCTCGTCGCGGGAACGGGGGAGCGCCGCCCGCGGGCGGCGACGCCGGCGCTACCCGCGCAGGCGGGCGAGCGCGGCGGCGATGCGGCCGACGCCCTCGGACATCTGGGCGGCCGGGACCGGCGCGAAGGAGAGGCGGAGGCTGCTGGCGCCGCCGTCGATCGTGAAGTCGGGGCCGGCCACGAAGGAGACCGCGTCGGCTTTGGCCTCGGCCAGGAGGGCGACGGTGTCGGTCCCCTCGGCGAGGTCGAGCCAGAGGAAATAGCCGCCCTCGGGGACGACGAACTCGGCCTCCGGGATCTGCTCGCCGAGCGCCGCGACGAGGGCGTCGCAGCGGGCCTTCAGCTCGGCCTTGACGAACTCGATGTTGCGGTCCAGGGCGCCCGATCGGCAGAGCTCGAGGACGATCGACTCGGCCAGCATGTTCGGCGAGATGTAGGTCTCGTTGGCGCGCTTGGCGAGCTTCTTGATCTCTTCCGCGGGGCCAGCCAGGTAGCCGACGCGAACGCCGGGGCTGACCGTCTTCGAGAAGGAGGAGGCGTGGACGACGCGGTCGGCCTGGTCGAGCGAGAGCATCGTCTCCAGCGGCTCGCCCTCGAAGGGGAGCTCGCGGTAGGGGTCGTCCTCGAAGATCCAGAAATCGTGCTCGGCGGCGAGCTCGACCAGGCGTTGGCACTTGGCCACCGAGAGCGTGCAGCCGGCCGGGTTGTGGGCGTTGGGGATGATGTGCGCGAGCCGCACCGGCCCCTCGGCCAGCGCCGCTTCCAGCGCCCCGACGTCGAGTCCGTCGGACTCCAGCGGCACCGGCACCAGCTCGACCCCGAGCCGCTGCAGGAGCAGCAGCGTGCGGTCGTAGGTCGGCTGCTCGACGACCACCCGGTCGCCGGCCGAGAGCAGGTGCTCGAACAGCATCGCCCCCGCCTCCAACGAGCCGTTGGCGATCATCACCTGAGCGGGATCGAGCCCACCGTGGCGCTCGGCGACCCACTGGCAGAGCCCGGGATGGCCGATCCCGACCCCGTAGGAGAGAGCGGTCTCCCAGTCCTCGGCCAGCGCCCGCGCCGCCGCCTCCCGCACCGCCTCGTGGGGCAGGATGTCGGCGCTCGGGGCACCGCGCGCGAAGGAAATCGTCGAACTGGGCATCGCCACCGACCCTAGCAACGCAACCGAGCTGGAGTCACCGCGCGCCGCGCTCAGAGGCCGCGCAGGACTTCGACCGCGATCGCCGCGGTCTCGGTCGGGCTTTCGCCGACCCGCACGCCCTTCGCCTCGAGCGCCTCTTTCTTCGCCGCGGCGGTGCCGGAGGAGCCGGAGATGATCGCGCCGGCGTGGCCCATCTGCTTGCCGGGGGGCGCGGTGAAGCCGGCGATGTAGGCGACCACGGGCTTGCTGATGTCGGAGGCGATGAACTCGGCCGCCCGCTCCTCGGCGTCGCCGCCGATCTCGCCGACCATCACGATCAGCTCGGTCTCGGGGTCGGCCTCGTAGAGCTTGAGGATGTCGATGAAGTCGGAGCCGACGATCGGGTCGCCGCCGATGCCGACGATCGAGGAGTTGCCCGCCCCGGCCTGCTTCAGCTCGTTGCCGATCTGGTAGGTCAGCGTCCCCGACTTGGAGACGACGCCGATCGAGCCGGGCTCGAAGAACTGGGCCGGGATGATGCCGACGTTGGCCTTCCCGGGCGAGAGCACGCCGGGGCAGTTGGGGCCAATCAACCGCACCCCCGCCTCCTTCGCCTTCCAGTAGGTCTTCAGCATGTCGAGCACCGGGATGCCCTCGGTGATCGCGATCACCGTTTCCACCCCGGACTCGATCGCCTCGTCGATCGCCGGCGCGGCGAAGCGCGCCGGCACGAAGATCATCGAGGTGTTGGCGCCGGCCTCGGTGACGGCCTCGGCGATCGTGTCGAAGACGGGCACGCCCTCGACGTCCTGGCCGCCCTTGCCGGGCGTGACGCCGGCGACGAGGTCGGTCCCGTAGGCCTTGTTGCGCAGGCCGTGGAAGGAGCCCTCGCGGCCGGTCAGGCCGGAGACCGCCAGCTTCGTCTCGTTGCCGACGATGATGCTCACGAGGCCCCTCCGGCGAGCTCGACGACGCGGCGGGCGGCGTCCAGCATCGTCTTCTCCTGGTGCAGGTAGGGCAGGTCGGCCGCGGCGAGGATCGCCAGGCCCTCCTCGGAGTTGGTGCCGTCGAGACGGACGACCAGCGGCAGCTCCAGGTTGAGCTGGCTGGAAGCGGTGACGATGCCCTTGGCGATCTCGTCGCAGCGGGTGATGCCACCGAAGATGTTGAAGAGGATCGCCGTGACCTTGTCGTCGGACTTGATCACTTCCAGCGCGTTGACGATCGCCTCGGCTTTGGAGCCGCCGCCGGCGTCGAGGAAGTTGGCGGGGGCGCCGCCGGCCTGGGCGACGACGTCGAGCGTCGACATGCAGAGCCCGGCGCCGTTGGCGAGGATGCCGACGTTGCCGTCGAGCTTGACGTAGGTGAGGCCCTTCTCCTTCGCCATCGCCTCCTGGGGGTCGTCGACGGTGTCGGCGATCTCGGCCAGGTCCTGGTGGCGGAAGAGGGCGTTGCCGTCGATCGTGACCTTGGCGTCGAGGGCGACCACGTCGCGATCGGCGGTGACGATCAGCGGGTTGACCTCGATCAGGTTGGCGTCCTCCTCGGAGGCGACCTCGGCCAGCTTCACCAGCACCTCGGCGGCCTCGTCGAGGACGTCGTCGGCGAGCTTGGCGGCCGCGACGATCGGGCGCGCGGCGGCGGCGTCGAACTCCTTGGTCGGATCGATGTGCACTTTGACCAGGGCGTCGGGATCCTCGGCGGCGACCGCCTCGATGTCCATCCCGCCCTTGGCCGAGACCATCGCCAGCAGCTTCTTCTCACCGCGGTCGAGGATGACCGAGGCGTAGTACTCCTCGGCGATGTCCGAGCCGCCCTCGATCCAGACCTGGTCAACCCGGAAGGGGCCCTCGCCGTGCGGGCCGACGATGTCCATGCCGAGGATCGCGTCGGCGTAATCGCGCGCCTCCTCGACGTTCTTGGCGATCTTGATGCCGCCGGCCTTGCCGCGGCCACCGATCAGGACCTGGGCCTTGATCGCGCAGGGGTAGCCGATCTTCTCGGCGGCGGCGACCGCCTCGTCGACCGTGTCGGCGACTTCGCCGCTCGGCACGGCGATGCCGTGCTTGGCGAACAGCTGCTTTCCCTGATACTCGAGGAGGTCCATAGAAGTGGCGCCGTGGCGCGGCCGCGGACCCTATCCAAGTTCGCCGCCGGGACGCCTCTCCGTGACCAGAAGGCATAGGTGAAACCCCCAAGCGGGGGGCAATGCCATAATGCCGCGCTGCCCCATGGCCCTCCCGAGTCTCAAAAACATCAACTGGGTAACGACCGACTGCTACGGAACCCTCATCGACTGGGAGAAAGGCATCATCGACGCCTGCAAGAAAGAGGCGGCGAAAGACGGCTTCAGCTTCGAGGAGGGGCCGTTCCTGGCCCGCTTCATGGAGGTCCAGGCCGAGATCATGGCCGGCTCCTACGAGCTCTACGCCGAGGTGCTGCGGCGCACGATCGTCAAAGTCGCCGGCGAGCTCGGCTGGGAGGTGGAGCCCTCGCGGGCCCAGTTCCTGCCCAACAGCGTCGCCTACTGGCTGCCCTTCCGCGAGGCCAACGCGGCGATGGACCGGCTCGGCAAGAAGTACGAGATCGGGATCATCTCCAACATCGACGACAAACTGCTCGGGATCTCGCGCCGCCACCTGCGGACCGAACTCGACCTCGTCGTCACCGCCCAGCAGGTCCGCAGCTACAAGCCCGATCCGGTCCACTTCAAAGAGTGCGCGCGGCGGATCGGCGGCAAAAAAGGCTGGCTCCATATCGGCTGCGACTACGCGACCGACATCGCCCCGGTGCTGAAAATGAACGTGCCGGTGATCTGGGTCAACCGCCATGGCGAGAAACTGGAAGGGCGCAAAGCCCCCAGCGCCACGGTGAAGAACTTCCGCGAAGCAGCCAAAAAGCTCGGCGCGTCCTAGTCGTTTTCTAGCGTTCAGGGCGCAACTCCGGTGGCAGGCGCCGGTTTCGGCGGTAGTCGTGCTTGATGCCCCTGATGAATAAGTTCGCTCAACCCAGGACTCAACTGCGTGCCCTCGCCGGCATGCGGCTCGTCTTTGCGTTGAGCCTGGCGGCGCTGCTGGGCGCGCTCGTCTTCGCCGGCGCCCAGGGCGCCAGCGCCGCTCCGGCGAAGAAGAAGGCGTCCGCGACCAAGAACCAGGCGGGACTGCTGCCGGCCCACGAACGGCCCAACTTCGTCGTCATCCAGACCGACGACCAGACGATTGACAGCCTCTACGCGACCTACACGCCGCCCGGCGGACAGCCGATACCGGTGATGCCGAACACGCTCTCGCTGATCGGCGAAAAGGGCGTGACCCTGAGTCGCTACTACGTCTCTTACCCGCTCTGCTGCCCCTCCCGGGTCAGCCTCCTGACCGGCCGCTACGCGCACAACCACAACGTCCGCGGCAACGTCCAGCCCAACGGCGGCTACCTCGGCTTCTCCTTCCGCGGCGCCAACTCACACAACCTCGCGACCTGGCTGCAGAGCTCCGGCTACCGCACGATCCATATCGGCAAGTTCCTCAACGGCTACGGCGACGAGCCGTTCGACAACGGCGCCACCGTGCCGCCGGGCTGGAACGCCTGGCACACGGTCCTCAAGGCCGACACCGACCACTACTTCTACGGCTACACGCTCAACAACAACGGCGCGATCGAAGGGCCCTACGGCGACTCCGGCAGCTGGGACACGCGCGAATACGGCGAAGAATCGCGCGACGACTTCGGCTGCCCGCTGGCGCCGCTGAACGGCCGTCCCTGCCTGTACGAGACCGACGTCTTCAACCGGATCGCCTCCGAAGAGATGTTCGGGACCCCGGCGGGCACGCCCTGCTACCTGCAGCTCGACTACACCGCGCCGCACGGCGACTTCCGCCGGCCGGC